>DATJJB010000468.1:0-20829 GCA_035492655.1 Kutzneria sp.
ACCGTCGCCGTCCGCTACGCCGACACCCGCCGCCAGTTCAACCGCCCGGACGACGCGCGCGAGGTCGTGCTGCTGGATTACCAGGCGCACCAACGAAAACTGCTCCCCGCACTGGCCAAGTCCTATGCGCTGCACTTCGCCCAGGAGAACCTGACCCGAGACCTGGACGAGCTCCAGAGCAGCGCCGAGCCGGACGAACGCCGGCAGCGTGAGCTGGAATCCCACGCCGCCGGCATCAAGGCACTGTCCACCTGGCACACCACGGCGGTGATCCAGACCTGCCGCGAGGCGTGCGGCGGGGCCGGTTACCTGGCCGAGAACCTGCTCACCACGCTGAAGGCCGACACGGACGTGTTCACCACGTTCGAGGGCGACAACACGGTGCTGCTGCAACTGGTGGCCAAGGGCCTGCTGACCAACTACCGCAGCCAGTTCGAGGATCTCGGCACGCTCGGGCTGGCCCGTTTCGTGGCCGAGCAGTTCGTCGGCCTGGTCGCCGAGCGGCTGCCCAGCCTCGGCCCCGGCCGGGAGGACGCCGAGGCCCTGTACGACCGCGGCTGGCAGCTGCGGGCGTTCGAGGACCGTGAGGCGCACGTGCTGGCCGGCCTGGCCCGCCGGCTGCGCCGGGCCGCGAGTGGGGACGCCGATCCGTTCGAGGTGTTCAACAGCGCGCAGGACCATGTGCTGCGCGCCGGCCGCGTGCACACCGAACGCGTTGTGCTGCAAGCGTTCGCGGACGCGGTCGAGCGGTGTGCCGACCCGGAGGTGCAGCGCCTGCTCGACCGGGTGTGCACGCTGTACGCGCTGCACACGGTGAACGACGATCTGGCCTGGTTCCTGGCTCACGGCCGGCTGGCGGCCGGTCGCGGCAAGGCGGTGAACGGTGCGGTGAATGCGCTATGCGCCGAGCTGCGGCCGCACGCCCGCACGCTGGTCGACGCTTTCGCCGTGCCGGAGCGCTTCCTCGACGCGGCGATCCTGCGTGAGGAGTCCGACCGGCAAGAGGCCCAGTGGCGCGAGGATCAGGCGAACGCCGCCAGCTGATAGTCCAGCGGCGCCTTGGTCATGCGGTTGGCGAAGGTGGACAGGGTGTAGGTGCCGATGCCCAGCACCACCTCCAGCGCCTGCTGCGTGGTGTAGCCGTGCTCGAGGAACTCCTTGAGCACCACGTCGTCCACGCCGCCCGCGGTGGTCATCACCTCGATCGTGAAGGTGCGCAGGGCTTCCAGCTTCACGTCGGGCAGCGGCCGCTGCTCGCGCAGCGCGGCCACCAGCTCGGCGTCGGCCCCGATGCCGCCGAGCATGGCGGTGTGCATGGCGATGCAGACGTGACAGCCGTTGCGCACGGCCACGGTCATGACCACGGTCTCGCGGGCCAGCGGTTCCAGCGAGGTGTTCTCGAACATCTTGGTGAGCTTGAGGAAACCGTCCAGCAGCGCCGGCGACGCGGCCAGCCGGGCCATCGGCGCCGGCAGGTAGCCGAGCTGGTCGACGGTGGCCTTGAGCGAGCGGCGGGCCGCCTCGGGCGCGGTCTCCAGGGTGTGGTCGACGAACAACTTTCTCCTCCGGATGGACTAGGATCGTCAACATGGTTGTCGATGCGATCGTCCAAAAGGTAAACCAGGTTGTCGAGTTGCGCAATGGCTGATCCCGCGGCGGCCCATCCCGACGAGCCCGGCTTCGCCCTGCCCCTGCTGCTCTTCGCCGGCTTCCGCACGCTCATCGACCGCCTGCACGCCGACCTGGCCGCCCAGGGCCACCCCGACCTGCGGCCCGCGCACGGCTTCGCGTTGCAGGCGATCGGCCGCGCCGGCGCCACCGCCAGCGAGATGGGCCGCCGCCTCGGCGTGTCCAAACAGGCCGCCGGCAAGACCGCCGACCGCCTGGAGGCGATGGGCTACGTCGAGCGCATCGACGACAGCCAGGACGCCCGGCGCAAGCTCGTCCGCCTCACCCCGCGTGGCGTCGACGCGCTGGTCCGCTCGGCGCGGATCTTCGAGGTGCTGCGGGCCGAGTGGGCGCAAACGCTGGGGCCGCAACGACTCCGCGACATGGAGGCCGGCCTGCGCACGATGACCCCCGGCAACTTCTTCCGGCTGGACGCCCCCGGCTGGTTCACCGGCTGAGCTCGCCCCCGAACGCGACGAAGGGGCCCTTCCTGACGGTGAACGTCAGGAAGGGCCCCGGCCAAGCGGTGCTGTCAGCGCGTCAGCTCAGGGTGACGGCCGTGTCGTCGATGACGAACGAGGTCTGCAGGCCCGAGTCCTCGGCGCCGGTGAACGAGACCGTCACCGTCTGGCCGGCCAGCGCGGAGACGTCGAACGTCTTCTGCGCGTAGCCGCTGGCCTGGTTGAGGTTGGAGTAGGTGGCCAGGGTGGTCGAGCCGGCCTTGACGGTCAGCTTGTCGTACGCCGTCGAGGTGGTGGTCTCGGCGGTGTCGATGTGCAGCCAGAACGACAGGGTCGCGTGGCAGCCGGCCGGGATGGTCACCGACTGGGACAGCGTGTCGGTGTGGGTGGTGCCGTAGCCGTCCAGCCAGGCCAGGTAGCTGCCGCCGTGCGCGGCCTCGCCGGCCGAGGCGTTGCTGACGACGCCGGTGGAGGTGCTCCACGGCGACGCGCTGCCGGTCTCGAAGCCGGGGTTGCCGAGCTTCTGGCCGGAGCAGGAGCCGCCGGTGTTGCCGACGGTCCAGGTGAACGCGGCGCTGCCGGTCTTGCCGGCGGCGTCGGTCGCCGTGACGGAGACGCTGTAGCTGCCGGCGGTGCCGGTGGTGCCGCTGATCACGCCCGTGCCCGAGGCGATGGACAGGCCGGTCGGCAGGCCCGAGGCGGACCAGGTGTACGGCGAGGTGCCGCCGGTGGCGTGCACGGTGACGTTGACGCTGTCACCGACCAGGTTGGACTGGTTGCCCGGGCTGGTCACCGACGGGGCGCCCGGCTGCGTGCTGCCGCCGGACAGGTTCGCCACCAGGGCGTCGGCCTTGGGCGTGCCCCAGCCGCTGGCCTCGTCGAAGTTGGCGACCGCGCTGTAGTGCAGGTTGTCGCCGGTGGTGATGTCGTGGAACAGCGAGCTGTAGCTGCTGGACGAGCCCAGCTGGTACAGCGTGGACTGGACCTGGCCGACGCGGGCCTTGCCGTTCGCGGCCGCCTGCTGGTTGGCCAGCGTCAGCACGGACGCCCACAGCGGGGTGGCCGCGCTGGTGCCGCCGACGGTGGTCCACTGGCCCTGGGTGTAGATCGAGTAGTCCGACGCGACGGCCGAGACGTCCGGGACCTGGCGCAGCGCGCTGGTGTTGACGCCGGGGCCGGTCTGCCAGGACGGGCGGGCGAACTTGCTGGACACGCCGCCGCCACCGGCCCACTTGGTGGCCGTGCCCTCGTTCCACACGGTCTCGGAGCTGTAGCTGCCGCCGCTGCCCTCGGTCAGCACGGTGCCGCCGACGCTGACCACGTACGGGTCGGAGCCGGGGAAGTCGACCGCGAGGTTGTTGGCGTTCGGCGACTGGGTGCCGCTGTGGCGGTAGCAGTCGTAGGCGCCGGAGTCACCGGCCGCCGACAGGAACGTCTGGCCCTGGGCCGCGCCCTGCTTGGCCACGTTGTCCACGGCGGTCTCGGTGGACGCCGTGTCGTCGAGCTCGCAGGAGCCCCAGCTGGAGGACACCACCGACACGTTGTCGGTGATGAACTTGTTCCACATGTCGATCTCGCCCTGGTCGCTGTTCGGGGCCTCGTAGACCGCGACATTGGCCTTGGGCGCGACCGCGTGCGCGACCTCGATGTCCAGCTCGACCTCGACCGCGCCGTCACCGGCGGTGTCGTCGTCGCCGCCGTCGACCTTGACCACGGTCGGGGTCGGCGAGCCGGTGCCGTACTGCGAGTCGTACTTGCTGATGTTGGTCTGGGTGAAGTGCGAGAACTCCAGCATGGCGATGGTCTGGCCGGCGCCGGTGGTGCCGGCGCTGTTCAGCTTGTCCACGCCGTAGGCCGAGCGCAGCTCCTGCGCGGTGTAGCCGCCGGCCGGGCCGCTGCCCGCCTTCGGCGCGTTCGCCTTGGGCGCCTCGGTGTAGTTGTGCAGCTGGTAGTGGTTGTTCAGACCGGAGATGCCGCCGATCAGACCGGCAACCGAGCCGTCGACCGACGGGGCCACGTCGTTGGCGGTGAAGTCCTTGTTGGTCTTGTTGTCGTGGTAGCGCGACTCGGTGGTGGCGAAGGCGCTCTGCACGGTCTTGGTCGGGCCGGCGGCGTCGATCAGCATCCGGTTGGACGCCACGTTGGTGACGGTCAGGCCCTTGCTCTGCAGGTAGGCCCGCACCTGGTCGACCTGGGCCTGGGTCGGCGCGAACCGGTCGCGGAACTGCGCCGGCGTCAGGTAGTGGTGGTAGTCGGCCGAGCTCGGGTTGTTCACCCGGGCCAGGAAGGCGTCCAGGCCGGCGGCGTCGCGGTAGTTCAGCGAGACGGCGACCTGCATCTGCTGGTCGGCGCTCACCGAGCCGGTTCTCGTGGCGAACTCGAGTCCCGGGGCGGCGCTGTTGGCCAGCTGGGTGGTGTTCGGGTTCGTCTGCGCGGACGCGGTGAACCCGGCGCCGGTGGCCAGGACCATCGGCGCGGCAACCAGCAGCGCCACTGAGGCGCGACGGGTCAGCTTCACGATTGCTCCATCCCTACAGGGGAGATGAAAATGGCAGGGGATATTTCCCTCGGCGAGGGAGTTAGGCCGAACACTAACAGCCTCTGAACGGCCATGGAATGGATTCCCTACCAAGGTATGGAATCGGCCATCACGGTAGGCCATATCGTGACCAGGTCGTCACTCAGCAGGCGTCATCAGTCAACGTATGGTGACGAAATGCCCGGCAAAGCGGACAAAACAGTGCGTTCGGCGCCCATTCCTTGGGATGACGGCGTCAACAGGCATCAACACCGGAGGCCCGACGAAAGAAGGATTGTCAAAACCCGTTGGCGGTCCGATCATCCCGGCCGGTAACGTGGCGAAGTGACCAGAACCGGGCGATTCGCGGACGTGTCGACGGCATTGGCGTTGCTCAGCGACCGGCAGCTGGCCGACCTCGTCGCGACCGCCACCCCGATCAGCTCGTCCGGGGCCGGCGGCAAGGCCGGGCTGTTGACGGTGGCCGGTACGACGGTGTTCGTCAAGACCGCGCCGTTGACCGAGTTGGAACGCCGGCCGGAGAACCTGCGGTCCACCGCCGACCTGTTCGGCCTGCCGCCCTGGACCCAGTACGGCGTCGGC
Organism: Kutzneria sp.; assembly: GCA_035492655.1. Taxonomy (GTDB): domain Bacteria; phylum Actinomycetota; class Actinomycetes; order Mycobacteriales; family Pseudonocardiaceae; genus Kutzneria. The sequence goes on from DATJJB010000468.1 coordinate 5,251, forward strand.
ACCGCGGCCGGCAGCGTCTGGCGGGAGGTCGCCGCGCACACCATGGCCACGAACTGGGTGTTGTCCGGCGAATGCGCCAATTTCCCGATGCTCTACCACTGGCGGGTCGTCGACTCGCCGCCGCCGGTCTGGGCGGACCTGCTCGACGTCGACAAGTGCGTCGAGTACATGCACAACGCCCCCGGTGTCCGCGAACGGGTCGAGGCGTTGATCGACGCGCCGGCCGGTGTCGCGATGTTCATGGAGTACTTCCCGCACACGATGCACCCGTGGTTCGAGGAGCAGCTGCGGGCCGGTAACTTCGAGCGTGTGGCGCCGATGGTGGAACGCGACCTTCGAACCACATTCGAATTCATGGAAAGCAAAGGTCTTTTCCATTTCGACGCCCATTTCGGCAACATTCTTACCGATGGCGAGCGGCTCTATGTGACCGACTTCGGACTGGCCAGCTCGGCCCGATTCGATCTGTCGGCCGAGGAACGGGAGTTCCTGGTGGCCAATGCCGGTCATGACCGCAGCCACGTGCTGGCCCACATGGTCACCACGATGGTGCGGGCGCTGGCCGACGTCGACCTCACGGTGCCGCGGTCCCGCATGGACTTCATCCGCGACTTCACCGATGAGACGGAGTTTCCGCCGGCGGCGGCCGAGGTGCTGCGCCGCTACCGGTCGGTAGCCGTGCCGTTCAACGAGTTCTACGCCGCCCTGTTCGTGGAGAGCCGGCAGTCGCCGTATCCGCGAGCGGCCCTCACCTCGGCGCTGGCCCAGCTGGATGAGCAGTCCTCACTCATCGGCTAGGTCGATGAACACCACCGATGCGTCGTCGCGGGACTTGCCACGGGGGAACTTCTGGCGCCGCGGGTCGGCGGCCTCCGCCGCCCGCACCGTGTCGACGAGCTCCTCGACGCTCTTTTCGGCCTGCTGGAACAGATCCGTCCAGTCGCCGAAGCCGAACACCTCGCTCCAGCGGCTCGCCCCGTCCGACATCGCCACCGCCGCGCGGACGTCCTCGCGCGGCAGCCGCCCCGTCACCGCCCGCTTCGCCACCTCGGGGTCGGCCGCCGCGGTGTAAAAGCCGCCGTCGGCGTTTCGGAGGCCCTCCAGGGCATGGAAATACCCTGGCGTGTACCGGATTTCCCGCATTTCCGGCCGCCCAGTGACTTCGTCGAGGCGGCCGTCCAGCAGGGGCGTCACGGTGCCGTTGATGTCCAGCAGCAACACCGAATCCGACAACACCAGGTATTCGACCTGCTTTTCGTGCCATCGCAGCACCACCACCGTCGCCTGCGGCGTTCGCCGGTGGCTGAGGTCGCAGGTGTCCTCGTGCTTCGCCCTGGTCTGCCCGATCGCGTCGGCCAGGCAGTCGGCCAGCGACTGATCCCGTCGGCCGGCCGCCCGGTCCAGCAGCGCCGGCCCCAGCTGCTGCACGAACCACGTCACCGTGTGGATGCAGCCCGTCTGCCCGTCGGGCGGCGGCGTCACGCCGTCCAACACCACCGCGGCCCCCAGCGGCGAGATCGCCGCGAAGTCCTCGTTGGCACGCTCCGGTTCGCCGGGGACGGAAAGCAGCTCGGTGCGCATGCCCGCCACCCTCTCACCAGCGCCGATCCTTCGCGACCCCACCCCAAGATCAAGGGACCGATCCTCTCGTTCAACGTCAGGAAGGGGCCCTTCCTGACACGGCCGCCAACTCCGCCGGCTCGGCGCGGCCGAGGTCGCGGACCGGCGGGGCCAGCAGCAGTGCGACCATGCCCGCCACGGCCGCCACCGCGCCGACCAGCAGCACCGGTCCGGTGCCGAGCACGCCGGCCGCCGGGCCGGCCAGCGCCTGGCCGACCGGCATCATGGCCAGCGAGCCGGCGACCTCGTAGGCGTGGATGCGGTTGAGGATCGAGCCCGGGATCCGGGTCTGGATGCTGGTCGCCCACATCACGCTCCAGAACGTCTGCACGCCGCCGGTCACCGCGAAACCCAGGGCGACCAGCCAGATCGGGGCGTGCAGCGCGACCAGCACCGGCTGGCTCCCGTAGGCCAGCATGGCGATCGCGCCGGCGCGCAGCGGATGCCGGGGCCGCAGCCGCATGGCGATCAGGCCGCCCACCGCCATACCGGCCCCGCCGACCGAGTTGACCAGGCCGTACGCGGTGTCGCCGTGCGCGGTGATGATCTCGGTCGCGACCAGCGGGGTGAGCGGGCCGAAGGTGGTGATCATCAGCACCATCCAGACCAGGATCACGCCCCACACCCAGCCGCGGGCCCGGAATTCCCGCCAGCCCTCGACCAGATCCGTCCGGAACCGTTCGCGCCGGACCGGGCGGGGTGCTCGGCCCAGGCGCAAACCCAGCAGGCACAAGGCACTCGTCAGGTACGTGGCCGCGTGCACCGCGAAGACGCCGCCCACCGACGTGACGCCGATCAGCAGGCCCGCGAAGGCCGGTCCCGCCACACCCATCACCGACTCGGCCACCCGGATGATGCTGTTGGCGCCCTGCACATCCGTGGCGATGCGTGGGATCGTGCTCGCGATGCCCGGCTGGAACAGCGCCGCGCACAGGCCGTTCACCGCGCCCACCGCGCAGATCTGCCAGAACACCACGTGCCCGGTGAAGAACATCACCGCCACCGAGGACTGCGTGAGCACCCGGGCCAGGTCCGCGCCGACCATCACCGCCCGGGTGTCGAACCGGTCCGCGATCACCCCGCCGAAGATGACGAACCCGGCGAAACACGCGCTGAACGCCGCCATCGCGCCGCCGACCGCGCCCACCCCGTAGCCGTGCTGGATCAGGCCGGCGGCCAGCGCGACCGGCAACATCATGTCGCCCAGCCGGGCCGCCGCGCGGGCCACGAAGAACAGGCAGAAGTCACGGTTCCAGCGGCGCACGTGCCGTCACGCTACCGGGTTCCCCTGCCGTCACTCGGGAATTCCCACCAGCTGGGCACTTTCCCGCCACAGCCCGGCACACCGTTCCCGGGCGGTCGTGTGCACCCCGGTGGTCCTCGTAGCAGCGACCGGTGTGACCGTCCACTTCAGACGCCGTCGCCGGCGTGTCCGCGCCCACCTCCGGCCGTCATCAGCTGAAACCGCCACCAAACCGGCATCCGCCGCGTACCGTCGAGTCGTGCAACGCAGGTGGACGCCGATGTTCCGGGTCGGGCTGGACTACGCCGGGATCGTGCCGATGGTCGGTCTCACCGGCTTCATCATGGTGGCCGGGCTCGGCGCGCTGACCCGGCTGGTCCCTCAGCTGCCCGTCAGTGCGGCCGTCGCGATGGTGCCCGCGGCGATGTTGTTCGCCGTCGCGTTGCGGTGGCGCATGGTCAACGTGCTCGTCGGCGACGACGGTGTGCTGGTCCGGTCGTTCCTGTCCACGCGGCTGCTGCCGTGGGACACGATCGCGGTCGTCGAGTCGGTGTCGGTCAACGGCGTGTTCGGCGGGCCGCCGCGCTGGGAGCTGTGGTTCGCCCTGACCGACGGCTCGGCCGTCGACACGCCGGTCTGCCGCCTCCCGTTGTGGAGCCGCGGCGGATTGGTGCGTAACGTCCGCAACCGCTACGACTACGAGGAAGGCTTCGACCAGCTGCACGCCATCGTGCTCGAGCGGGCCGCCGGCGAGATCGCCAAGCCGGCCGCCGCTCCGCCACCGGCCACCCACCTGTCGACACGGCGGTCGCCGTCGTGGGCCAAACCCGTGAACCGCGGGGAGAACCGCTCGTGACCAGCCGCGTCGACCGGTACCTCGCCCACCTGGACGCCCTGTCCGGCGGGGCCGAGCCGGAGCTGTGCATCAGCGTCCGGTCCAAGGACCCGTCGTGGGCGATCGTCGCCGGCAACGTGGCCCAGCGGCTCGCCGGCTTGTTCCCCATCCACGACGTCGAGCGGCAGTACATCCGGGAGCACGGGCTCGACCCGTTCATCCAGTTCGACTGGGACTGCTACGACGTCGCCCGGCCGTCCGCCGTGTGATCGGTCAGCGCCACCCGGATCGTCAGCAGGTTCGTGCCCAGCATCCGCACGCCGGCGCTGTTCACCACCGGCAGCTCGCGCAGTCGGGCCTTCGCGTCGTCCTCCGGCATCAGATAGGCGATGCCGGCCCGCCAGCGTCCCCTGATCCGCACCCGCACCCTCGGGTCCGCCTTGATGTTGCGCACGTACTGCGACCGCTCGCCGTACTCCGAGACCAGCCAGAAGTCGCCGCCGACCCGTCGGCCGCCGATCGGCGTCCGGCGCTTCTCCCCCGACTTCCGGCCCGTGGTCTCCAGCACCGTGCGTCCCGGCATCCGCACCAGCACCGGGTTCGCGATCCGACGCTGGAACCACGTCACCAGCCGCCGCTTGACCTCGCTCATCCTGCCCCTCCCCCGGGGCCGAAAACGCAGCCCCCGTTTCCATCCAACCACGCCGCCCCGACAGCCGGCCCGCTCAAGATCACCCCCGAGTCGCCGGCGGGCCCGTTGCCAGGTTGATCTGGTTGGATGGAGATCGGGGGGTGCTCACAACGGGCCAGTGATCACGAGGGGACGCGGCATGCGGCTGGGGCTGGCGGCGGTCGGCCTGGCGCTGTGCCTGGCGGCGACGGTGGCGTCCTTTCGGCTGGGCATGACCTGGGCGGGCGTGCTGCTGGCGGCGTTGTCCGCGATCACGGTGGCCAACATCGCCTTGGTGGTCGTCCGCCGCCGCTGAGCTCACACCCGACGAAGCACGTGCAGCAGGTATTCCTTGCGGCTCAAGGGATTGTGGTCCCAGCGGGCCCGATGGGGAGCGACGCCGGGGACAGGACGGTAGTGGTCGAAGGCGGCCTCCAGCACGCCCTCACCACTGGTCAACGACGGCAGCCGGCGTTCGAGCCCATGCACGGCGGCGGCGGGAATGTCGCCGGACAGGACCTGTGTCCGGCCGGTGACGGACGACATCAAGGGCGCGGCCCGCAGGTGCGCGAGCACGGGCAACACGGCGGCGACGGATTCGGCGGGAATCTCCAACTGGTAGCGGTGAATGGGCTCATGCACCCGAGTGCCGGCCTCGGCCAGCGCGGCCATCAGCACCAGTGGCGTGAGGCCACGGAAGTCGGCGGCGGTGCTGGACATGGACTTGTCGAACTTCTGGTGCATATGACTCTGCCGCGGGTAATAGCCGGAATGCGTCATCGTGACGACACAGTCGATGACCTGCCAACCGTGCAGCCCTTGCGAGAGAGTCTCACGAACGGTGTCCTCGACAGCCTTCATGAAGGCATAGGGCATCGATCCGAGTTCGACGTCCAATCGGTACCGCACGCCGCTGTCGACAGGACCGGGTTCAACGCGAAGGCCGACGGTGGCGAGGAAAGGATTGGGCGCGACAGCGATGATCTCGACCGCGGCGCCGACGCCGACCACCCGTTCGACGTTGATGGTGGTGGTCTCCCGGAACGAGACGTCGAGACCGAACTCCTCGGCGAGGGTGGCCTGAATGACCTCCTTCTGCACCTCGCCGTAGAGCGAGACCGATATCTCGCGGCGGATCTCGTCCTGCCGGACGTCGATCAGCGGATCCTGCTCGGCCAGTTGGTCAAGGGCGGCGCGCAGTGTGCCGCGCTCTCCCGAACGCGCCGGCAGGACGACGGTTTCCAGCGTCGGCGGCGAGAAGTAGTGCTCGGTCTTACCGACAGCCGAACCGATGACGTCGCCGATGCGAATGCCGTTGAGGCCCCACACCTTGGCGATCGAACCGGCGGCCACGGCCGGATGTGAAACGCTTGCGCCGTCGGCGAAGACGGCGATGCCGGTCACCTTGTCGTCACTGTCGGGCAGCCGGTCCCGGAGCCGCAGCGTGCCGGCGTGCATGCGCACGTAGGCGATCTTCTCGCCGGCCGGACCGCGCTCGACCTTGAACACGGTGCCCGACGCCGGCGCGTCGGCGTCGCCGGGCGCCACCGGCAGGAACGACGCGATGCCCTCGGCCAGTGCGTCGACGCCGGTGCCGGTGATCGCCGATCCGAAGAACACCGGATGCACGAGGCCACAGCGGGATCGCGCCGCCAAGGCCGACAACGCCCGGTCATAGGGAATGTCCGAAGAGGACAGATAGGCGGCCGTCAGCTCGTCGTCCAACTCGACCAGCCGTTCCACGAAATCGACGTCGTCGACACCGAAAGGAACGGCCCTGGCGGCGCGAGTGCCGATACCGGTCACCGACCCCATGGGGACGATCGACGGCGACAACTTGGCCGCGATGTCGGCCAGCAGCCCGTCGTATCGAGCGCCGCCACGGTCGGCCTTGTTCACGAAGATGAGCGTCGGAATGCGCAGCCTTCGCAGCACCCGCATCAGAATGCGGGTCTGCGCCTGCACGCCTTCCACCGCCGACACGACCAGCACCGCGCCGTCGAGCACGCCCAACACCCGTTCCACCTCGGCGATGAAATCCGGGTGACCGGGCGTGTCGATGAGATTCACGGTTCGGTCGGCCATGGTGAACGACACCACCGCCGACTTGATGGTGATGCCACGGCGGCGTTCCAGCGCCAACGAATCGGTCTGCGTGTTGCCGTCGTCGACACGGCCGATCTCGTCGATGATCCCGGCGGCGAACAGCAGCCGCTCGGTCAGGCTGGTCTTACCGGCGTCGACGTGCGCGAGAATTCCCAGATTGAGCATGGCCATGCAGCGTCATGTCCTTCAGAGGGGGGTGCGTTCCATCTGCGGTGAACATGACAGCTGCTCGCATCTCAACTCCCTGATCGGCTACGCCAGGAGTTGAGCAGAACCGGTCGCGCCGAAGCAACCGAATTACCGGCCGACCACCAAATGGCGCACGGCCGTGGACAGATGCTCGCGCATCTCGGCCTGGGCCACCGCCACGTCGCCGGCGGCGATGGCGGCCAGCAGGCGGCGGTGCTCGTCGGCCAGGTTGGTGCCGCCCGGGTAGAAGTTGTGCAGCTGGGCCAGACAGAGCTGCATCTCCTCCTGAAGGGCCGGGTAGACGCGGTTGAGCCGGGGGCTGCCGGCCAGCTCGACCAGGGCGATGTGGAACTCGGTGTGGATCTCCACGCGGTCGGCCCAGCTGGCGTCCGGGGCCAGCGCGTCCATCTCGGCCAGGATGCGCTCCGGACGGGCCAGCGAGGTCCCCGACTCGACGATCACGCGCACGGCTTCGAGCTCCAACGGCGTGCGGATCAGGAACAGGTCGTGGATGTCCGCCTCGGTCAGCACCGGCACGATCAGCGACCGGCCGTTGGCCCGCTGGGCCAGGTTGCGGGCGACGAGCTCCTGCAGCGCCGAGCGGATCGTCGGCCGGGCGACGCCGAACCGCGAGGCCAGCATGGTCTCCGTCAGGGGAGCGCCGGGCGGCAGCTCCCCGCCGAGGATCAGCCTGCGTACCTCCGCGACCAGGGCGTCCCGCGTGCTGGTCGTCTGAAGCGCCGTCACAGCGGGTGAGTATAGCGGTCAGACCGTTGCGTATGACTGTCATACCGTATTACCGTTCGCGGCATGGCGGGTAGCGGTGGGAAGGCAACGGCCAGCGCGGTGGCCGGGGCGTTGTTGTGGGGCACGCTCGGCCCCGTTGCCGCGCTGTTCGACACCGGCGACCGGATCGCCGCCGGCGGGATTCGGCTCGCGGTCGGGGCGCTGGTGCTGGTGGTCGTGGCGAGAGGCCGGCCGTTACGTGGACTGCGCCGGACGTGCGCCGACGCGCGGGTAGGAGCCTGGACACGGGCCGATGTGCTGCCGTTGGTGGGCGGGGCAGTGGGGATCGCGGGGTTTCAGGTCGCGTATTTCGGCGCGATCGGGAGTGCCGGGGTGGCGGTGAGCACGGCGGTCGGCATCGGGTTGTCGCCGGTGTTCACGGGGCTCTGGACCACGATCACCGAGCGCCGGGTGCCCAGTGCCGGGTGGCTGGTCGGCACGACGGTGGCGGTCGGCGGGCTCTGCCTGCTGGCGTTGACCAAGGCGGTGACGTTCTCCCTCGTGGGGCTGGGATTGTCGGTGTTGGCGGCGGCGTTTTTCAGTCTTCAGGCCATTTCCATCCAGACCCTGACGAAACGGCACGACGAGGCCGCGGCGCTGACCGGAATCCTGGCGTTGGGCGCGGTGCTGATGACACCGGTCATCGTCGCGACGGCAACGCCGAATCTGCTTACGGTGCAAGGGATCGCGGGCGTGGCGTACCTGGGCGTGGTGACGACCGGACTGTCGTACTGGCTGTTCGCCCGGGGTATCAAGCGCATCGGGGCCGCGGCGGCGGTGACGATCACGCTGCTGGAGCCTGCGGCCGCGGCGGTGATCGCGGCGGTGGCGCTGCACGAGGAGCTGTCGGCCGGTCAGTGGGCGGGCATCGTGCTGATCGGGGCGGCCATCACGATCACCGGCCGGACGCCGAAAAGGTCCGAGCCCGTGGGCCCGGACCTTCGGCAGCCGGCGATCAGTCGGCCTGGCGCGGAATTCTGATGCCCGGTCGGCCGGCCGACGCGGCGGCCTTGGCCAACCGGGTGCCGACCTGCTTGCCGAGCCGGGCGGCCGGGCCGGGGCCGGGCAGGGTCAGCGCCGGCGGCATGACCACGACGGGACAGCCGACGTGGTACATGAGCCGGTGGGCCAACAGGGTGTTGGCCTTGAGGTCGGTGCGCCGAGGGGCGTCGAGGACGAGCATGACGGCGCCCTCGCTCTCCTTCAGCAGCACGGCCACCGGCGTGCCCTTGACCAGCCGGCACTCGACCTTGGCGTCGTCGCCGAGCGCGGCGGCCACATCGGCGCGGAGCTTCTCCTCGCCGTCGGCGAAGGCGGCGTCGACGTCACGGCTGACGGCCGGCGGATGCCCGCCGGGAGCGGCCGGCGGCCGCGGGGCCCGCCAGGCACGGACGGCGACCAGGCCGCACCGCCGACGACGAGCCTCGTCGGCGGCCCAGCGCAGGGCGGTGGGCGATCCACTGCGGACACTCACGCCCACGACGATGACATCAGCCACGGCTTACCTCCTCGTCGTCGCGGATACTAACCGGCCGAGGTGGCCGGCGCCTTGGACAGCGGATCGGCCACGTCCTCAAGGGATTGCCCCTCGGCGTTGACGCCGCAGAACCAGGCGATCAGACCACCGGCGATCATGATGCCGGCACCGACGAAGTAGCCAACCGTGAGCGGGCCACGGCTGGTGCCGTCGCCGATCAGCACGCCGAACACGGCCGGCGCGGTCGCGCCGGCGGCCTGGGAGATGGCGAAGAAGTAGGAGATCGCCTGCCCCCGCAGCTCCAGCGGGAAGATCTCGCTGACCGTCAGGTACGCCGACGACGCCCCGGCCGAGGCGAAGAAGAACGACACGCACCAGAAGATCGTGTGGGTGGTGGCGTTCAACGTGCCGGCCTGGAACAACGCGGCCGAGACCGCCAGCACGATGCCGGCGAAACCGTAGGTGCCGAGGATCATCTTCCGTCGGCCGATGGTGTCGAAGAAGGGCCCGAGGATGAGCGGGCCGAGCAGGTTGCCCACCGCGAACGGGAAGAAGTACACCGAGGTGTCGGCCTTGCTGATGTGGTAGAAGTTCTGCAACACCAGGGAATACGTGAAGAAGATGGCGTTGTACAGGAACGACTGCGTGACCATCATCGAGAAGCCGAGGAACGAGCGTTTCGGGTACTTCTTGAGGAAGATGCCCGACACGGTGCGGAAGCCCAGCCGCGGCGCCTCCACGATGGACATCGCCTTCTCCGGCGGCACCTCGCTCAGGGTAACGCCCTCACGCCGGACGCCGGCCTCGATCTCGTCGACGGTGCGTTCGGCCTCGGCCAGCTTGCCGTGCGTCATCAGCCATCGCGGGCTCTCCGGGATGTGCCGGCGCAGGTAGATGATGATCAGGCCGAGCACCGGGCCGATGAAGAAGCCGATGCGCCAGCCCCAGTCCACCGCGATCACGTTCGGGTCGAGCAGCCACAGGTTGGCGGTGGCGCCGATCATCGCGCCGCCCCAGTAGGTCCCGTTGACAGCGATGTCCACGCGGCCCCGGTAGCGGGACGGGATCAGCTCGTCGATGGCCGAGTTGATGGCGGTGTACTCGCCGCCGATGCCGAGGCCGGCGATGAACCGGAAGATCCACAGGAACCACACGCTGAACGAGAACCCGGCCAGGCCGCTGGCCAGCAGGTAGATCGCCAGCGTCAGGATGAACAGCCGTTTCCGGCCGATCTTGTCGGTCAGCCGGCCGAAGTAGAGCGCGCCGACCACCTGCCCGATCAGGTAGATGGTGCCGGTGAGGGCGACCTCGGAGGTGGTCATGTGCAGGGTCTGCTCGAAGCCGCCCGCGGACACGATCTGGATCTCGAGGCCGTCCAGGATCCACGAGACGCCAAGGCCGATCACGATCGACCAGTGGAACCGGGTCCACGGCAACCGGTCCATTCTGGCCGGAACGAGGCTCAACTGCGGCGTCGCCGTCCCGGCGGCACTGGCTGCTGTCATGGAATTCTCCCCGATGTCGCGTGCGTTGCCGAAACGTTCGCGCACATGTGGCCGACGGGTTACGAGCAGGTTTAGAGATCTACCGCCAAAGTGGTCGGCCCGCAACCGGTAGAAGGCGTGAATGTTCGGCATGGTCACGGTTCTCCCCGCAGGTAACGCTGCCGGCGCGAGCGCTCACCGGCCGCGCACGCGAGCGTTTCAAACCTACGAGGGACAATTGTCACGGTGTTGTTGCCTGAAACGACGCCGTGACCGCAATCGGATCCGTTATGTCGCGCGGTATGCGGCGAAGCCGGGCAGTCGGCGCCACAACACGAGCGCGCCGGCGACGGTGGACAGCCCGCCGATCACGGCGGACAGCCCGGGCGTGGTCAGGGCGGCGACCGCGCCGCCACGGAAGTTGCCCAGCTGCGAACCGCCGAAGCCGACGACGTATTCGGCGGCCCCGACCCGGCTGAGATATCGGTCGGGCGTGGCCACCTGAAGGATGGTCGTCCGGAACACCACGCCGATCACGTCGAACGCACCGCCGACGGCCAGCAGCACGAGCGACAACCACAGCGTGGTGGACAGCCCGAAGCCGACGAGTGTGACCGCCCAGGCCATGCCGGCCACCAGCTGGGCCCGGCCCCGCCGCGACACGCGCCCGACCGAGCCGGACAGCATCGAGCCGAGCACGCCGCCGATCGCCGGCGCGGCATTGAGCAGGCCCAGGGTCTGCGGCCCGCCGCCGAACAACGCCGCGTTCATCGCCGGGAAGGCAGCGAACGGCGCGCCAAGGGCCATCGCGGACAGGTCGGCCAGCAGGGTGCCGGTCAGCACCTGCGAGCCCCGGATGAAGCCGACGGCCTCGACGACGGCCTTCAGGCCGGGCTTGGCCAGCGCGCCCTCGGGCGGCATCGGCGGCAACCGGAACACGCCGTACAGCGCGGCCGCGAAGCTGAGCACGTCGAGCACGTAGCAGGCCTTGAGCCCCCAAGCCGCCGCGACGGCCCCGGCCAGCACCGGGCCGACGGTGTTGCTCAGGTGCGCGGTCATCAAGTTCAGCGCGGCACCGGCCGGCAGGAGTTCGGCCGGCAGCAGGCGCGGCGTGAACGTGCGGCGGGCCGGCACGTTGACCGAGACGATCAGCGCCTCCGACACCGCGAGCACGTACAGCAGCCACAGCTGCCGCAGGTCGAGGATGGCCTGCACGGCGAACAGCGCCGACACGGCGGCCAGCCCGAGGCTGGTGTAGAGCACGACCTTGCGGCGGTCGGCGGCGTCGCCGATGCTGCCGCCGAGCATGCCGAAGGCCAGCGCCGGCACCGCGGCGCACAGCCCGATGCCGCCGACCGCCAGCGAGCTGCCGGTCAGGGTGAAGACCTGATAGGTGACGGCGAACAGGGTCATCTGGGTGCCGATGGCCGAGAGCCCGGCACCGATCCAGTACCGGCGGAAGGCCGGCGACCGGCGGAACGGGGCGACATCGACCAGCAGGCGCCTGGGCAGGGTCACCGGGCCGAGCGTATTGCTGCCCGTTCGGACACACGACGGAATTACCGGGCCGCGGCCGGCCGTTGACGCCTACATGAAGGCAACCATCAACGGCCGTGTCGTGGCCGAGGCCCCGGAGTCCGAGCTCGTCTCGATCGAGGGCAGCTGGTATTTCCCGCCGTCGTCCCTCAAGGACGACGAGTTCGTGGCCAGTCCGACCCCGTACACCTGCGCGTGGAAGGGCGTGGCCCAGTACCACACCGTGGCCGGTCAGACCGATGCCGGCTGGAGCTATCCGCAGCCGCCGGCCGACGCGGTCAGCCGCGTGGGCCGGGACTTCACCGACTACGTGGCCTTCGACAAGCGTCTGGTCGACATCAGCTGAGGTCGAGGGCGGCGCTGGTGATGCGCGGGCTGGTCGGTTACTGAATCAGCCCGCTGCTCGAGCGGCGCTCAGGTCAGCCGCGCCCGCCGGATGCCGTGCACCGTCACGTACACCAGGGCGGCGGTGGTCAGCAGCTCGGCCCAGAAGAAGGCGCCGTAGTCGATCAGGCCGCCGATCGGCGGCGACCCCGGCGCGGCGTTGCGGAAGCCGACCAGCGCGAACAGCGTGGCCGCCATCCATCCCATCGCCGGCCACACCAGGCCCATCTTCTTGGACACGATGGTCAGCGCCGCGCCGAGCACGGACAGCGCCAGCGCCCACATCGCCACCATCAGGAACCAGGCCAGCACCGAGGAGCTGAACGTGCGGCCGGCCAGGACGTTGGCCTTGAGCTGGCCGGTCGGCCACTCGGCGTCGGTCATCTCGGCCGTGAACAGCGCGTCGTAGCCGCGGAACCGCATCGACACCGGCACGTCCTTGCCGCCGGCCGTGACGAAGAAGCCGATCGAGGCCGCATAGCTGTCGAACGGGTAGGCGGACACCAGCCCGTCGTCCACGCCCATCCGCACGTCCTGCAACGACACCCGGTCGTGTGCCTTGAACCGCAGCAGGCCGCTGGTCAGCGAGCTGGTGTCGACCTCGATGTCGCGCGCCGGCACGGCATCGGCGCCGTCGGCCAGACTGCCGTGCATGATCGGGATGACCCGCAGGTCGAATTCCCGCCCGGTGACGTCGACCCGTTGCAGCGTCACGTCCAACTCGACCCGGTCGGGGTCGTTGCTGCCGGTGACGTAGTCGAGTTTGCGGGTGCCGGTGTCGATCCGGAAGCCGACAATGCCGCCCGCGGCGAGCACGGCGATCACCACGCCCACCGCGACAACCTGTACCGTCCTCACCTGCCGTGAGGCTAGGCCAGAAGGCCGGTGACAGCACGGCGGTTCACCTGTTGGTGTCGGCCGGCGAATTCCTGCCGGGTGCCGCCGTTGCCCGACGCGCCGTGCAGCAGGACCACGGCCGGCGCGGCGGGCGAACCCCAGGTGCGGGTGAACAGTTCCACCCGTCCTGCCTGTCACGATCAGCAGTTCGGGGTGGCGGCTTTGCCGGCGAAGCGGTCGCCGAGCCAGTTCAGCGCGGCGGTGCCGTAAACGCTGACGGCGACGATGTGCCCGGCGAGCGGAACTGGTTGCCACTGCACGGAAGCGCCGAGCGCGCAGAGTCGGTCGCGGAGCTCTTCGCCGACGTGGAACGGGATCAGCTCGTCGAGCGTGCCGTGATAGAGCAGCACCGGCGCGGCCGGCTTGTGCGCGCCGAGACGGTTCTCGGCCAGCCGGGCCTGCCAGCGCGGATCCTTGATCATGCCGGGCGTCGTGGTCAGATTGTCCAGGCGGTCAAAGGGATCGGCGAGGGCCAGTTCGACGACGCAGGAGGTCTCGACCTTCTGCACGACGTCACGGCCCTTGGCGTTCAAGGCGTTCGCGAACGGCAGCTCGGGATACGCCGTCGCATAGCCGACTGCCGCACCGGCCACGAGGCTGAAGCCGACGCCGCCATCGTTGGCGGCGGCGACTTCGTTGAGGTCGGCCGGCACGCCGCCCTCGGCGATGCCGACGACGTGCACGTCCGGGGCGTACGACGGCTGCAACTCCCCCGCAGCCGCCGCGGCTTGACCGCCCTGCGAGTAGCCGAAGACGCCGACCGGGGCGTCAGGGCTGAGGCCGGCGCCGTCGACCTTGCTCGCCGCGCGGGCGACGTCGAGCAGCGCGTGTCCCTCGGAGTTGGCCACGGCGTAGGTGTGAGTTCCTGGCGTGCCAAGGCCTTCGTAGTCCGTCAACGCGACGGCGTAGCCCTTGAGCATCGCCTGCGCGAGGAAGGCGATCTCCACCTCGGTGCCGGTGCGCAGGTGATACGACGGCGCGCAGTCGTCGCCCAGGCCTTGCGTGCCCATGGCGTACGCGATGACCGGCCGCGGGCCGGGGCCCGTCCACGGGATCGGCGGCACCAGCACCATGCCCGACACGGCGTTGGCCGCGCCGGTGGCGGAGGTGGAGCGGTAGAGCACCAGCCAGGTGTGGACCGGGGCCTGGAAGACGCGGAACGGCTCCGGGTACCAGTCGACCTGGCGCTGCCGGATCAGGTCGCCGGCCTGGCCTTCGAGCGGCGAGGGCGGCGTGTAGAAGGGGTCCTGGGTTGGAGACGGCGGCCGGGGATCGGCTTGGGCGACGGCGGGGGCCATCAGCAGGGACAGGCCCAGCAGCGGCACGAGCACTCGGCGAAGCATCGTTGCCTCCGAGCTGAAGTGGTAATCAGGATTTTCACAAGGTAGGGCCGCGTCGGGTAATCTGGCAATCCCGATTACCAGAATTTGTCACGCGGGTGAGGAGCCGGCCATCGTCAGACGCGCCTACGCGGGAGTGGACGCCGAGCAGCGCCGGGCCGAGCGCCGCCAGCGGCTGCTCGACGCGGCTCTCGGCTTGTTCACCACGGTCGGCTACCGACAGACCAAGATCGTGCAGATCTGCGCCGACGCCGGCGTGTCCACCCGCAACTTCTACGAGGAGTTCGCCGGCAAGGAACAGATGCTGCTCACCCTGCACGACCTGATCAACTCCGCCGCCCTCGACCGGGTCCGCACAGCCTTGGCGGCGTTGGACTCCGACGACGTCGTCACCCGGATCTCCTTGCTGCTGGACGCTTTCGTCGCCAGCGTCACCGCCGATCCCCGGCTGCCGCGGCTGAACTACGTCGAGGCCGTAGGCGTCAGCGAGGAGCTGGAGCGGCAGCACCAGCAGTGGGTCACCCGCTGGGCCGACTTCATCGAGGCCGAGGCCCGGCATGCCGCCGCCCACGGCGTCGCCCCCGACCGGGACTATCGGCTCACCGCCATCGGTCTGGTCGGCGCCGTCACCGGCCTGCTGCGGGAGTGGCAGGCGCACCGGCCGCCGTGGCCCGTGGCCGACATCGCCGCCGAGATCCGGGCCCTGATGCTGGCCGCCATCCTGCGCTGAGACTGGGCGCGAAGGTCTTCTTCGCCGGCCGTGGCGGCGTGCAGGAACGCCCCGACGACGGCGAAACCCTGTGTGTGCACGACGGCCTGGGCGGTTTCCTCGCCAGAGACGTGCACGTGGACGTAGTTGTCGGTCTCGGCGAAGCCCTGGCCGGCGTACCAACGCAGTGCGGACTGGTCCTCCCGCGTCCAAGCGTCCAGTTCGGTGGCGCCGAGCTCGCGCAGCTGGGGCAACGCGTGGTTCAGCAGGCCGGTCGCGATGCCACGGGACTGATGGTCGGGG
>DATJJB010000469.1:0-6375 GCA_035492655.1 Kutzneria sp.
GCCGACCGGCCGCTGCGGATCGGCAGCTTCTCGGCGGCGTCCAACGTCACCGGCGTGCTGACCGACACCGACCGCATCGCCGCGCTGCTGCACGAACACGGGGCGCTGTCGTTCTGGGACTACGCGGCCGCCGGTCCGTACGTGCCGATCCGCGTGGGGGCGAGCGCGCCCGGTCGCGGCGACCACAAGGACGCGGTTTTCCTGTCGCCGCACAAGTTCGTCGGCGGCCCGCAGACACCGGGGGTGCTCGTCGTGCGCCGGGACCTGGTCGCCAACAAAGTGCCGACCGCGCCGGGCGGCGGCACGGTCGCCTTCGTGGATCCGATCGGGCACCGCTACCTCGACGATCCCGTCGCCCGCGAGGAAAGCGGCACGCCGGCGATCGTCGAATCCGTTCGGGCCGGACTGGTGTTCGCGGTGAAGGACGCCGTCGGCACGGAGGTCATCCGCGCCCGCGAGGAACGGCTGTGGCGACACGCGCTGCGCAGCTGGCGGGCCCATCCGGACATCCAGATCCTCGGCAACCACACCGTGGACCGGCTGTCCATCGTGTCGTTCCGGATCCGGTCCGGCGCCCAGTTCCTCCATCACAACTTCGTGGTGGCGGTGCTCAACGACCTGTTCGGCATCCAGGCCCGCGGCGGCTGTTCGTGCGCCGGACCGTACGGGCACCGGCTGTTGGGCATCGACCGGCAGCACTCGCACGCCTTCAAGCACGAGATCGAACGCGGCTGCGACGGCGTCAAGCCCGGCTGGGTCCGGGTGAACTTCAACTACTTCATCTCCGACGCCGTGCGGGACTATCTGGTCGAGGCGGTCGAGCTGGTCGCCGACCAGGGCCACCGACTGCTCACCGACTACCGCTTCGACCCTCGCACCGGCCTGTGGCGGCACCGCACGTCGGTGTCACGGCCACCACAGCTGCCCGACCTGCGTCGGGTGGCCGCCGGCGGGGCGGACGGGCCGACCTCGCCGACCCTGCCGGAAGCGGCGCTCGCGGGACATCTGCGCGACGCGCGGTCGCTGCTCGCCGCCCGTGCCGACACCGTCGAGGACGGCCCGACCGGGCTGTCCGCGGAGTTCGAGGCGTTGCGCTGGTTCCCGCTGCCGGCGGCCTGCCTTGCCGGTTAGGCCAGGGTCAGGAACAGCTTCTCCAGCTGCGCCCGGTCGGCCTTGGCCTGCTCGGAGTCGTCCGAGACACACCGCTCGAGGCCGCTGGCGATCAGCTTGAAACCGGCCCGGTCCAGCGCCCGCGACACCGCCGCCAGCTGGATGATGACGTCCTTGCAGTCCCGGCCGTCCTCGATCATCTGGACCAGGCCGCCGACCTGGCCCTGGGCGCGGCGCAGCCGCTTGACCACGTCCTGCAGGACGTCCGCGTTCAGTTCCACCATGCCTCCCTGATTACCCCCCAGGGTACCCGCCGGTGCGCCCGTGGCCGGGCCGAAGGTCCCAGGCCGGCGGGTATTGGCGCACTGGCACCGCCCGGCGGCCGGGCGCTGTGATGGTCTCAGTGGCGAAAGCCGCCGGCATGACCACCCGGGAGGCGATCACATGGCGACGACGGGGCTGCGGGACTGGCTGGTGCGACACGGCGAGCCGGCGCTGCTGGCGGTGGTCGCCCACGAGCTGGTGGCGGGCGCGGCGTTCACGGTCGCGGGCCTGCCGGGCGTCGGCACGTTCCTGTGGGCGATCGGCACCGGTCTGGCGTTGGCCGACATGCTCGTCCGGGCCGCGTACTGGCTGCCGGGACGGCACTGGAGCCGGCAGCTGGTGAAGCCGACCGTGTTGCTGGCGGCGGTGATCGCGGCGGCCATGAGCGGTGTCTACGGCGTCGGCAACCTGCTGGGGCTGGCGGGTGTGCTGGTCCTGATGTTCCCGCCACAGCGCTGGCGCCGGCTGCGTGCGCCCCGAACCGAAGCCCGCTCGTCGGTCGACCGGGAGCTGGCCGGCTCGAAGCGGCCAATCGCCTGAACCCGAGGAGTCACCATGATCAAGGACACGACCGGACCGGACCCGGTGCTCGTGGGCGTCGACGGATCGCCGTCGGCGAACGACGCCGTGCGGTGGGCCGCGAAGGAAGCCGAGCGGACCGGCGCCCCACTGTCCATTGTGTACGCCACGTCGCTGGACATGGTGCGCGTGCCGACGGACATCCCGCAGGCCCGGCCGTACCACCAGGCGGTGCTGGAGATCGGGCAGCAGTACCTCGCGACGGCCGCGGCGGAAGCCGAGTCGGTGGCGCCGAAGGTGGACGTCGCCGTGGCGCTGAGCCGGTCGACGGCAGCACCGACGCTGATCGGGCTGTCGTCGTCGGCGAGGTTGGTCGTGGTGGGCTCGCGCGGGCTCGGCGGGTTCACCGGTCTGCTCGTCGGCTCGACGGCTGTCCAACTGGCGGCCCACGGACACTGTCCGCTGGTGGTCGTCCGAGGCGACGAACCGCCCACCGCGGCACCGGTCGTGGTCGGGGCCGACGGCTCGCGCGAGAGCGATGCCGCGGTCGACTTCGCCTTCCAGGCGGCCGAGCTGCGCGGTGTGCCGTTGGTGATCGTGCAGGCGTGCCCGGCCCAGATCCTCGGCAGCCCGTGGCAGGAAACGGCTGTCGGCTCGGATTGGCTGCGCGTGGCCGACGAGCGGATCGCCGCGCAGCGCGATCGGTATCCGGATGTCGAAGTGCGGTCGCGCATTGTCCAGACGAGCCCCGCTTCCGCGCTGCTGCATGAGGCCGCCGGCGCGCAGCTGGTGGTCGTCGGTTCGCGGGGTCGAGGCGGTTTCCGCGGGTTGCTGCTGGGTTCCACCAGCCAGGCGCTGATCCACCACAGCCCGTGCCCGGTCGCGGTCGTGCCCGCGAGCCGATGATCTCCGCGCCGTGGTGCGCCGAGCCCGACGAGATCGCGCGACGACTCGACGTGGATCCCGCGCGGGGACTCGAGTCCGACGAAGCCCGCCGCCGGCTGCGTGAGAGCGGTCCGAACCGGTTGGCCGAACCGGCGGCCCGGCCGTGGTGGCGACTCCTGTTCGGACAGGTGGCCAATCCGTTGGCCGTGACGTTGGCCGCTGCCGCGGTGCTGGCGGGTGCGGTCGAACGGTCCTACCGGGAGGCGATCGCGATCGGCGTCGCCCTGGCGCTCAACGGCGTGCTGGGGTTCATGCAGGAGCGGCGCTCGCAGCGGGCGGTGGCCGAGCTCAAGCAGCTGCTCACCCCGACGGCTCGGGTGCGTCGTGATGGCGTGGTGCGCGCGGTCCCGGCCGCCGATCTCGTCCCGGGCGACGTGGTGCTGGTACGGGCTGGTGATCGCATCCCCGCCGACGGCCGCGTGTTGCGGGCGGTGAACCTGGCGGTCGACGAATCCGGGCTGACCGGCGAGAGCCTGCCGGTGGGGAAGTCGGCGACGCCGCTGTCCGGCGAGGCCGGGCTGGCCGACCGGACGTCGATGTGCCATCTGACCAGCGCGGTGACCCGGGGCAGCGGGGAGGTGCTCGTCACCGCCACGGGCATGCGGACCGAGGTGGGCCAGGTCGCCGGCCTGCTGGCGGGCACCGCGGTCGAGGCCACGCCCTTGCAGCGCCAGCTCGACCGGCTGGGACTGCGGCTGGCGTTGCTGGCCGGCGTCGCGGTGGTGGCCGTGGCGGCGGTGCTGTGGCTGGCCGGCGGCGAACTCGGCGAGGTGATCACGGTCGCCGTCGCGCTGGGCGTGGCGGCCATTCCCGAGGGCCTGCCGGCGGCCGTGGCCGTCACGTTGACCCTGGGTATGCGGAAGATGGCGGCGCAACGGGCGATCGTGAAACGCCTGCCGGCGGTGGAGACGCTCGGCGCGACCACGGTCATCTGCACGGACAAGACGGGCACGCTGACCGTCAACCAGATGACCGCTCGCTCGGTCCACTACGCCGGCCGGGGCTTCCGGATCAGCGGCGAGGGCTACGACCCGGCCGGGACGATCACCGCGCTCGACGGCGACTCCGTCCCGGAGCTGGCTGATCTGCTCGTGCCGGCGGTGCTGTGCGGCGACGCGGTGGTGCACGACGGGGTGCTGGTCGGCGATCCGATCGAGGGTGCGCTGGTGGTGCTGGCCGGCAAGGCCGGTGTGGACGTCGCGGGTGAACGGGCGGCCGCCCCACGGGTCGGCGAGATTCCGTTCGACCCGGACCTGCGGTACATGGCGACGTTCCACCACGCTGCGGGCGGCACACGGGCGTGTGTCAAGGGTGCCGCCGAGGTGCTGATCGGGCTGGCCCGGCGCGTCCGGACCGAGCTCGGCGACGTCGAGCTGACCGATGCGCGGCGGGCACTTCTGACCGCCGAGGTGGAGCGGTTCGCCGAGCGGGGCGAACGCGTGCTGGCCATCGCGGTCGGCGACGCCCCGCCCGGGGTGCTGCCCGCGAACTTGCTGCTGCTGGGCCTGGTCGGGGTGATGGACCCGCCGCGGCCGGAGGCCGCCGACGCCGTCGCCGAGTGCCGGGCGGCCGGCATCGAGGTCAAGATGATCACCGGCGACCACCCCGCCACCGCGGCCGCCGTGGCGCGGGCCGTCGGCATCGGCGACCAGGTGCTGGCCGGCGCGGACGTCGAGCGCATGGACGACGTGGCCCTGGCTCGGGCCGCCGAGAAAGCCGACGTGCTGGCCCGGGCCACCCCCGCGCACAAGATCCGCGTCGTGCGGGCGTTGCGCCGCAACGGCCACGTCGTGGCCATGACGGGCGACGGCGTCAACGACGCGCCGGCGCTCAAGGGCGCCGACATCGGCGTCGCGATGGGCCGCACCGGCTCGGACGTGGCCAAGGAAGCCGCGGCGATGATCCTCGCCGACGACAACTTCGCCACCATCGTCACCGCCGTCCGGCACGGCCGGACCATCCGGGACAACATCGTGAAGTTCGTCCGTTTCCAGGTCAGCACCAACGTCGCGGCGATACTGGCGATGGCGGCGGGATCCGTGCTGCTGACCGGGGCGAGCCTGATGACACCGCTGATGTTGTTGTGGGTCAACGTGATCGCCGACGGGCCGCCGGCACTGGCCCTCGGCCTTGAGCCCGCCCGCCCCGGCGTCATGCGGGAACGACCGCAGCGCGCGACCGCCCAGATCCTCACCGGCCGCCGCCTCGGCTGGATCACGGCCGCCGCCGCCGTGATGGCCGCGGGCACGCTCGCGGCCTTCTGGCTCGGGCTCGATCGCGGTCTCGCCACCGCGCGCACGTTGGCGTTCACCACTTTCGTGCTGTTCCAGCTGGTCAACCTGCTCAACGTGCGCGACGAACGGCAGAGCGCGTTCGGGCCGCTGCTGGCCCGCAACTGGCGGCTGTGGGCGGCGATGGGCAGCGTCCTCGTGCTGCACGCCGCCGCCGTGTACCTCCCGTTCGCGCAAAGCCTGTTCGCCACCACCGGCCTGGCGCCGACCGACTGGCTGATCGCGGCGGCCATCGCGTCCACCGTGCTGTGGCTGGAGGAACTGCGCAAGGCGGCCGCTCGTCAGCGGATCGGCTCCCACCCGCGGCGCGGCGGCCGGTTGCCGGTGCGGTCGTCGCGGCTGCGGTAGACGATGTACGGGCGGACGAGGTAGCCCAGCGGCATCGAGAACACGTGCACCAGCCGGCTGAACGGCCAGAAGGCGAACAGGGTCCACGCGGCGACGGCGTGCAGCTGGAAGCCGAGCGGGGCGGCGGCCATCAGCGAGGGCTGGGGCTGGAAGTAGAAGATCGACCGGAACCAGGGGGCCACGGTCTCCCGGTAGTCGTGCGGATGACCGCTGAGGTTGCCCAGCACCGTGGTGCCCAGCCCGAGCAGGATGGTGCCGACCAGCAGCACGTACATGACCTTGTCATTGCGGGTGGTGGCTGAGAAGACCGGGCCGACCGTGCGGCGCCGGTACACCAGGATTGCGGCGCCGGCGACCGTGCAGAAGCCGGCGACGGTGCCGAGTCCGACGGCGACGGCGTGGTAGGCGTTCTCGCTGATGCCGACGGCGTCGGTCCAGGACTCGGGGATCAGCAGGCCGCCGACGTGGCCGAGGGCGACGAGCAGGATGCCGAAGTGGAACAGCGGGCTGCCCAGCCGCAGCAGGCGCTTCTCGTACAGCTGCGAGGAACGGGTGGTCCAGCCGAACTTGTCGTAGCGGTAGCGCCAGAAGTGGCCCACCACGAAGACGGCGATGCTCACGTAGGGCAGCACCACCCACAGCAGGATGTCCAGCGTGCTCATCGACGGCCTCCGAGGTGTTCCGGCGGGGCGAACGGGGCGAGGCCGACCTCTTCCTCGGGCGGGCCTTCGGCGACGAGCCGGGCAACGATGTCGGTGTCGCGGCGGCCCAACGGGGCCAGCGTCGCCGAGACGGACTCCAGCACCGCGGCCCACGGCGAGCCGGTCTCGCGCAGGCC
>DATJJB010000470.1:0-2467 GCA_035492655.1 Kutzneria sp.
TGGCGCTCGGCAACGGGCTGGCGCTGACCCCGCCGATGGGCTTCAACGACTGGAACGCCTACGGCTGCAACGTCAGCGAGCAGCTGATCGAGCAGACCGCGCTGGCCATGCACAACGACGGCATGCAGGCCGCCGGGTACACCTACGTCAACATCGACGACTGCTGGATGGCCTCCAGCCGGGACTCAGCCGGGAACCTGGTCGCCAGCTCGTCCAAGTTCCCCGACGGCATCGCCGCGACCGCCAGCTACGTCCACTCGCTCGGCCTCAAGCTCGGCATCTACGAGGACGCGGGCACGTCGACCTGCGCCGGGTTCCCCGGCAGCTACGGGCACGAGCAGGCCGACGCGAGGCTGTTCGCCTCCTGGGGCGTCGACTACCTCAAGTACGACTGGTGCAATATCCCGTTCAGCAGCTTCCCCGGCCAGTCGCACCAGCAGGTCGCGCAGACGCTGTACACCCGGATGCGCGACGCGCTGTCCGCGACCGGCCGCCCGATCGTGTTCAGCATGTGCAACGGGTGGGATTCGAGCGTCCAGCCGTGGACCTGGGCCGCCCCGGTGTCGAACCTGTGGCGCACCACCAGCGACATCCAGGCCAACTTCAGCAGCATGCTGAACAACTTCCACATCAACGTGGGGCTGGCCTCCTCCGCCGGGCCCGGGGCGTGGAACGACCCGGACATGCTGGAGATCGGCAACGGGATGAGCGCGGCGGAGAACCAGTCGGAGTTCAGCCTGTGGGCGGAGATGGCCGCCCCGCTGATCGCGGGCACCAACCTGGTCAGCGCGAGTACGGCCACCCTGTCCGCGCTGACCAACCGGGCCGTGATCGCGGTGGACCAGGACTCCCTCGGCAAGCAGGGCCGCGAGGTCTCCGCCTCCGGCGGGCTCGACGTGCTGGCCAAGCCGCTGGCCAACGGCGATGTGTCGGTCGCCCTGTTCAACGAGACCGGGTCCACCGCGACCATCTCCACCACGGCGGCCGCGATCGGCAAGACGGGGTCCGCCAGCTACACGCTGACCAACCTGTGGACCGGCGCCACCTCGGCCACCACCGGGACCATCAGCGCCTCGGTCCCGGCGCACGGCACCGTCATGTACCGGGTCGCGGGCGGCACCGCCGCGAACTCCTCCGGTGAGATCCACGCCGTCGGCGCGGCCAAGTGCCTGGACGTGCCGAACTCGACGCAGGCCAACGGCACCCAGCTGGACATCTGGACCTGCAGCGGCGCCAGCAACCAGATCTGGACCCTCACCTCCGGCCGGCTCACCGTCTACAGCGGGAGCAGCCAGAAGTGCCTGGACGCCTTCAACAACCAGACCACGCCGGGCACCAAGGTGGAGATCTGGACCTGCAACGGCGGGGCGAACCAGCAGTGGACGGTCAACGCCAACGGCACCATCACCGGCACGCAGTCCGGCCTGTGCCTGGACGTGACCAGCGCGAGCACCGCCAACGGGGCCCTGGTCGAACTGTGGACATGCAACGGCCAATCCAACCAGCAATGGACCCTCGGGTGAGAAAGGCAGGTTCCGAGATGACCTTCCGATCACGACTCAGGCACGTGAGAAAGGCGGTGCTGCTGACGGGCGCCGCGGCGACGCTGGCCGCCGGGGCCATGGTAGCCAGCACCGCGGCGCCGGCCCGCGCGGCGACTGGCCCGTGTGACATCTACGGCAACGCCGGCACGCCGTGCGTGGCCGCGCACAGCACCACCCGGGCGCTGTACGGCAGCTACAGCGGGCCGCTGTACCAGGTCAGGCGCGCCTCGGACGGGGCGACCACCAACATCAGCCCGCTGTCCGCGGGCGGTGTCGCCAACGCGGCGGCGCAGGACTCGTTCTGCGCGGGCACGACCTGCGTCATCACCGAGATCTTCGACCAGTCCGGTCGCGGTAACAACCTCACCCAGGCGCCGGGGGGCGGGGCGGCCGGGGGCCCGGACAACCTCGCGAACGCGACCGCGGCGCCGGTCTCGGTCGGCGGCCACAAGGCCTACGGCGTCTTCGTGGCGCCCGGCACCGGGTACCGCGATGACCGCACCTCGGGCATCGCCACCGGCGATGCGGCGGAGGGCGAGTACGCGATCTTCGACGGCACGCACTTCAACGGCGGCTGCTGCTTCGACTACGGCAACGCCGAGACCAGCAACAACGACACCGGCGCCGGTCACATGGAGGCCATCTACTTCGGCAACATCAAGGTCTGGGGCTTCGGCACCGGCAACGGCCCGTGGATCATGGCGGACATGGAGAACGGCCTGTTCTCCGGATCCAATGTGCACCTCAACTCGGGCGACCCGACCATCAACTTCCGGTTCACCACCGCCGTCGTCAAGGGCCAGCCGGGCAACTGGGCCATCCGGGGCGGCAACGCGCAGTCCGGCGGCCTGTCGACCTTCTGGAACGGGGCGCGCCCCTCCGGT
Organism: Kutzneria sp.; assembly: GCA_035492655.1. Lineage (GTDB taxonomy): Bacteria > Actinomycetota > Actinomycetes > Mycobacteriales > Pseudonocardiaceae > Kutzneria. The sequence goes on from DATJJB010000470.1 coordinate 2,429, forward strand.
TACAACCCGATGCACAAGGAGGGCGCGATCATCCTCGGC
>DATJJB010000471.1:0-3461 GCA_035492655.1 Kutzneria sp.
GCGGCCTACCACCGAGGGCTTCGCCCGAAGTAAGGGTGGCTCCTGCTCGACGGCAGGGGTGTCGGGCAGGAGCCACTACCGGCGTCAGAAGGTGACGTCGGCGCAGGAGTAGAACGCGTTGCCGGTGTCGGCGATGTCCCAGACGCCGAGGATGAGGTGGCGGCCGGTCTTGTGCGCCGGCAGGGTGCCGGGGATGGAGACGTCACCGGAGGGGCGCTTGCCGCCCCAGTTGGAGACGAGGAAGGGCGTGAGGTCGAGCTGGGCCCGGGTGAGGGGCTTGGTGGGGTCCCAGCCGTCCCGGGTGACGAAGTAGCGGAACGACGTGGTGGCGTGGATGGCGGTGAAGTGCCAGGTGAACGTGTACGAGGCGCCGGAGGTGAGCTTGGTGGCGGGCCAGGCGCCGCCACGGGGGTCGTCGAGCTGGGCGAAGCGGGCGATGCCGCCGGCGCAGATCTTGCTGTCGGCGGGGCCGGCGGCGGGGAAGTTCTTGGGGCCCTCGACGGACTGGGGCTCGTACTGGATGTCGCCGCAGCCGGTCACTTTCCCCTGAGCGCACAGGGAAGAGCGGCTCACGGGATTGGTGGTGTAACCGTGCGCCTGAGCGACGCCGGCGAACAGCACGGGCAGGGCGACGGCAAGCACGGCCAGTACGGGTAAGGCGAACCTGGTGCGCATGAAGCAACCCCCAAGGGTCGGCAGGGATCAGGCGCGGCGGCCGAAGTGGTATAGACCACTCGCCGAGGTTCAGTATGGTGGCGCGGCGAAAACGGCCGCAACGTCCGATTGGGCTACCGGGTTCGCAACCCGTCGAAGGCGATTGTGCACACAGCGTCAGCGATGGAGGCGCCGGAGCGGGGGCGGTACCACTCGATCAGCGAGTTGACCATGCCGAACAGCAGCCGGGCGGTCACGGCGGGGTCAACATCGGGCCGCACGTCGCCCTCGGCCTCGGCCTGCTTGACGAGGTCGGTGACGAGCCGGTCGAACTCCTTGCGCCGGGCGACGGCGGCGCGCTCGATGCGGGTGTTGCCACGGGCCCGCAGCAACAGGGTGACGAAGGGCAGCCGGTCGAGCAGCACACTCACGCTGCCTCGCACCAGGTGCTCGAGCCGGTCGATGGCTCGCCCGTCCATCGAGTGGGCCTCGTCGGCCACGGCGAACAGCCCGTCCAGCGCCCGGTCCATGGCCAGCCGGAGCAGCTCTTCCTTGCTGCTGACGTGGTGGTAGATGGCGGACTTGGTGATGCCGAGCTTGCGCGACAGCTCCTCCATCGAGGTGGCCTCGTACCCGCGCTCGTTGAACACCTTCACCGCCACGGCCAGCAGCGACTCCTGGTCGTAGCCGGGCCGACCCCGGCGTGGCGCTGCTGCCTCCACGCTGCCTCCCACCCTTGCGAACTGACCGAATGGCCGGTTAATAATAGCGTGCCGACGCCCGAAGGAGAGCCGCCATGCCGGAAGTGTTCCTGGTCGACGGGGTGCGCACCGCGCAGGGCCGTTACGGCGGCGCGCTGGCCAAGGAGCGCCCGGACGACCTGGCCGCGCTGACGGTGGCCGAGGCGGTGCGACGGGCGAACATCGAGCCGGACGTGATCGACGAGGTGATCCTCGGCGCGGCCAACCAGGCCGGCGAGGACAACCGCAACGTGGCCCGGATGGCGGTCCTGCTGGCCGGTCTCCCGCAGCACGTTCCCGGCTACACGGTGAACCGCCTGTGCGCCAGCGGTTTGACGGCGATCGCCTCAGCGGCGCAGGCGATCCGGGCCGGTGAGGCGGACGTCGTGGTGGCCGGCGGCGTTGAGTCGATGACCCGGGCCCCGTGGGTGATGGCCAAGCCCGGCACGCCCTGGGCTCGCCCGGGCGAGGTGAGCGACACCTCGCTGGGCTGGCGGTTCACGAATCCCCGCTACGACAAGCAGACCACGCTGTCGATGGGGGAGACGGCCGAGGAGGTCGCGGCCCTGGACGGCATCAGCCGCGAGGACAGTGACGCGTTTGCCCTGCGCAGCCACCAAAAGGCCATACAGGCAATCGAAAAAGGCCACTTCACCGACGAGATCGTGCCGGTCGGCGACTTCGCCACCGACGAGGGCCCGCGCCCATCGACCACAATGGACAAACTGGCCGCGCTGAAGACGGTGTTCCGCAAGGACGGCGTCGTCACGGCCGGCTCGTCGTCGCCGCTGTCCGACGGCGCGGCCGCGTTGGTGCTGGCCAGCGAGGCGGCGGTCAAGGCCCACAACCTCACCCCGCGAGCCCGGGTGATCGCCAGCGCCGCGGCCGGCGTCGCCCCGCACGTGATGGGCCTCGGCCCGGTCCCGGCGACGGAGAAGCTGTTGTCCCGCAACGGTCTCCGTGTCGACGACCTGGACGCGGTCGAGCTGAACGAGGCGTTCGCGGTGCAGAGCCTGGCGGTCATGCGCCGGCTGAAGCTGGACGAGGAGAAGGTCAACGCCGACGGCGGCGCGATCGCGCTGGGTCATCCGCTGGGCTGCTCGGGCGCGCGGCTGGTCGTCACCCTGTTGGGGCGGCTGGAACGCGAGCGCGGCCGGCGCGGCCTGGCTACGTTGTGCGTCGGGGTCGGTCAGGGCGTGGCAATGCTCGTGGAAAGGGTCTGACGTGCAGATCGGTGTGGTGGGCGGCGGCCGGATGGGGGCCGGCATCGCCCAGGTGTTCGCGGCGGTCGGCGCCGACGTGACGGTGGTGGAGAGCGACGCGATCGCCGCCAAGGCGGCGCTGACGCGGGTGGAGACGGGTCTGCGGCGGGCCGCCGAGCGCGGCAAGCTGGACGGCACGCCGACCCAGGTGCTCTCGCGCATCGAGTTCGTCACGGACATCCCGTCCTTGCCGACGAACGCGGATCTTGTCGTCGAGGCAGTGCCGGAGGCCCCCGAGCTCAAGGTCCGCGTGCTCACGGCGGTCGAGCTGGCGGTCTCCACCAGCACCGTGGTGGCCACGAACACCAGCTCGCTGTCGGTCGGCGAGCTGGGTGCCGTGCTGGTGCATCCGGGCCGGTTCGTCGGCATGCACTTCTTCAACCCGGTGCCGGTGTCCAAGCTGGTGGAGATCGTGTTGGGCCCCAATACCCGTGACGACGTGCGGGACAAGGCGCTGGACTGGGTGCGGCTGCTGGGCAAGGCGGACGTGGTCGTGCGCGACTCGCCCGGCTTCGCCACCAGCCGGCTGGGCGTGATGCTCGGCCTGGAGGCGATCCGGATGCTGGAGGAGGGCTTCGCCGACGCCGAGTCCATCGACCGGGCGATGGAGCTGGGCTATGGCCACCCGATGGGCCCGCTGCGCTCGACCGACCTGGTCGGCCTCGACGTGCGGCTGGCCATCGCCGAGTACCTGGAGCGCACGCTGGGCGACCGGTTCGCCCCGCCGAAGCTGTTGCGGGACAAGGTGGAGCGGGGCGAACTGGGCCGCAAGTCGGGGCAGGGCTTCTACCCCTGGAACTGACCT
>DATJJB010000472.1:0-2105 GCA_035492655.1 Kutzneria sp.
CCTACCCGGTCGTCTGGCGGCACTAGTGTCCATCGCGTGACGGACTTCGCGGCGGTGCTGCTGGCCGGTGGCCGTGGCAGCCGGATGGGCGGGGTGCACAAGCCGGCGCTGGTGGTGGCCGGCAGCACCCTGCTCGACCGCAGCCTGGCCGCGGTTGCCGACGCCGAGCCGGTGGTGGTCGTGGGGCCGTCCACGACCACCGCACGGCCCGTGCAGTGGACCCGTGAGGATCCACCCGGCGGCGGTCCCGTCGCCGGGCTGGCCGCAGGCCTCAAGCTGATCGACGCACCGCTGGTGGCCGTGCTGGCCGCTGACCTCGTGGGCGTCACGGCGAACACCGTGCAAAGGCTGCGGAAAGCCGTCACGGCCGACGGGGCGGTGCTGGACGACGGGCACGCGCAGTGGCTCATCGGCGTGTGGCGGACCGAGGCCCTGCGTAGAGTGCTGCCCAAGGACCCGGCGGGCGCGTCGCTGCGCTCCGTGCTGGGGGCGTTGGACTACGCCCCGGTGGCCGCCGAGCCGGGGGAGACCGTCGACGTGGACACGCCCGCCGACCTGGCCCGGGCTGCTTCACAGCACCCACACCGGTGATCGGGTTTCCTACTGTCGGAGCACGCCGTCATCTAGGAGGTCCGCACGTGAGCGAGCCCGTTGTCACCGAGGGCACGCCGCCGAACACGCCGGCTCGGGACGCCCAGCTGCTCGAGCGCACGGTGTTCGAGGTCAAGCGGGTGATCGTCGGCCAGGACCGGCTGGTCGAGCGCATGCTCGTGGGCCTGCTGGCCAAGGGCCACCTGCTGCTGGAGGGCGTGCCCGGCGTGGCCAAGACGCTCGCCGTGGAGACCTTCGCCAAGGTGGTGGGCGGCACGTTCAGCCGGGTGCAGTTCACCCCGGACCTGGTGCCGGCCGACATCCTCGGCACCCGCATCTACCGCCAGTCCAGCGAGTCCTTCGACGTGGAGCTGGGCCCGGTGGTGGCCAACTTCGTGCTGGCCGACGAGATCAACCGCGCGCCGGCCAAGGTGCAGTCGGCGATGCTCGAGGTGATGGCCGAGCGGCACGTGTCGATCGGCGGCAGGACCTTCCCGATGCCCGACCCGTTCCTGGTGCTGGCCACCCAGAACCCGATCGAGAACGAGGGCGTCTACCCGCTGCCCGAGGCCCAGCGCGACCGGTTCCTGTTCAAGATCGTCGTGGAGTACCCGACGGCCGAGGAGGAGCGCGAGATCGTCTACCGGATGGGCGTCACGCCGCCGCAGCCGCAGCAGGTGCTCGGCACCGACGAGCTGGTCCGGCTCCAGGACGTGGCGGCCAAGGTCTTCGTGCACCACGCGCTGGTGGACTACGTGGTCCGGCTGGTGCTGGCCACCCGCTCTCCCGGCGACCACGGCCTGACCGACGTGGCCGGCTGGGTCGCCTACGGCGCTTCTCCGCGCGCCAGCCTGGGCATCGTGGCTGCCGCGCGTGCGCTCGCGCTGGTCCGCGGCCGCGACTACGTGCTGCCGCAGGACGTGGTGGACGTGGTGCCGGACGTGCTGCGGCACCGCCTCGTGCTGTCCTACGACGCGCTGGCCGACGGCGTGCCGCTGGACCACATCGTGGCCCGCGTGCTGCAGACCGTGCCGCTGCCGCAGGTCTCCGCGCGTCCGCAGGCCGGCCAGCCGATGACCGGCCCGCAGGTCCAGCAGCAGCCCTTCCAGCCGCACCTCGGGCCGATGCAGCCGCCCGCGCCGGTTGGTAGGGCGTGACCGAGCTTGCGAGGTCACCATTGAGCACAGGGACCTGGGTCGCAGACCCGCCGAGCGCTAGCGAGGTGGGCCTGTGAGCGAGCCACGCCCGCGTTGGGCTCCTCCCGTGCTGCGGGAGGAGAAGCTGGAGTCGGCGCTGCGCACGCTCGAGATGGACGTGCGGCGCCGGTTGGACGGCCTGCTCCAGGGCAACCACCTGGGCCTGGTGCCCGGGCCCGGCACGGAGCCGGGCGAGGCGCGGCCGTACCAGCCGGGCGACGACGTGCGCCGGATGGACTGGGCGGTCACCGCGCGGACCACGGTGGCGCACATCCGCGAGACGGTGGCCGACCGTGAGCTGGAGACGTGGCTGGCGGT
>DATJJB010000473.1:0-2683 GCA_035492655.1 Kutzneria sp.
GCATCGTGGGGTCGTGTTCGAGCACGTCATCGGCCACCTCGGCGGAGGCCATCGCGGCGCGCATCGCCTCGTCCGGCTTGGTCACGGTGTCCGAGCGGAAGTCGAGCAGCGGCTGCTGGGTCACGGTCGGATCACACCACATCGGGTGGTGCGGGCCTGCACCCACCCGTATGGCGGACGTCACGAGCGGCGTGCAACCGTATGGGGCCACCTTTCCGTCCGGTAGGTGTCGACAGGACAGCAGAGAGAGCCCGCGTGGACCAGCGCGACGAGCAGGAGTTCGCGGAGTACTTCGCGGCCCGGCGCGATGCCGTGCGCCGTACCGCGTACCTGATGTGCGGCGACTGGCACCGTGCGGACGATCTCGCCCAGACCGCGTTCGTCGCGCTGCACCGCAAGTGGAACAAGATCAGGGACCGGGAGGCCCTCGACGCCTACGTCCGCCGGACGGTGGTGCGCGCGGTGATCGACGAGTCGCGCCGGCCGTGGCGCCGGGAGCGGTTCACCGACCAGCTGCCCGACACCCCGACGGTGGCGACCGACGTCGGCGACGCGATCGCCACCCGGCACGTGCTGCTCGACGGGTTGCGCAAGGTGCCGCCGCGCCAGCGGGCGGTGCTGGTGCTGCGGTTCCTGGAGGGACTGGACGTCGCCGCGGCGGCGAAGGTGCTCCGGTGCACCGAGGGCACCGTGAAGTCCCAGACCGCGCGTGGCCTCGAGACGCTGCGCACGGAGCTGGGCGACGTGCTCGACGATCTGCGGCCGGCGACGTGACGGGAGGTGGAAGAACGGATGGATGACAAGCAGCTAGCCGAGAAGTTCCGGGACGCGGTCGGCGACGTGCCACCGCCGTCCTTCGACGCCGGCGACGTCGTGGTCGCGTCCAAGCGGGCCACGGCTCGCGCCCGCAAGCGTTTGCAGGCCGGTGCTGGCGTGGCGATCGGCGTGGTGCTCATCGGCGGCGCGCTCGTGCTGGTCAAGCCGTTCGGCGCGAGCAACGGCTCGATGACGTCGGCCGGTGCCGGCGACGCGGCCGCGCCCAACGCGACCTCCCCGCTGTCGCTGAACCCGGGCTTCAACACCAACGAGGGCGGCGGCCCGAAGGTCCAGCCGAACACCCCGGACGCCGGTGGCGCGGCCAACTGCGGCCAGCCCGACCAGGGTCTGGCCGCCGCGCTGGTCACCGAGCTGCCGATCATCACCGGCAGCGAGGCGCAGGCCGCCGACGTGAGCTGCCCGGTCGGCGCGGCCGCGGTGGCCTTCCAGCTCACCGACGGCGCCAACTCCGGGAAGCTGGAGCTGATCCTCGTGCCGGCGTCGGTGCCGAACGACCCGGGCACCGGGCGCAAGCCGGCCGTGCGGGTGGCCAAGGGCAACGCGGTCACCGTGACGACCCACAACGGCGGCGCGCTGACGCTGGCCACGCTGCCGATGAACGGCGCGGCCGCCGGTCCGTACGTGAACCAGCTCGGCGACATCGCGGCCCGGCTCGCGGCCCGCTACTGACCACTGGCACCATCGCTGGGCATGACCGCCGCCAGCACCCCCAAGGGGGAGCGACGCCGCCACGAACTGGTCGCCGCGGCCGCCGCCCTGCTCACCGAGGGCGGTTTCGACGCCATCCGGCACCGGGCCGTGGCCGAGCGGGCCGGCCTGCCGCTGGCCTCGACCACGTACTACTTCGACTCGCTTGACGAGCTGATCGAGGCGGCCGTGGAGCACGCCGGCCGGGCCGAGCTGGCCGCCGGCCGGGAGCGGCTGGCCCGGCTGCACGACGGCGAGCCGGTCGACGTGATCGAGTTCGCGCTGGACCTGCTGGTCGGCAACCCCGACAGCCAGGCCGTGATGCTGCGCTACGAGCGGCTGGTCGGCACCAGCCGCCGGCCCTACCTGCGGCCGCTGATGCGCCGGCTTGGCAAGGAGCTGCACCAGCTGCTGCTGGACATCCTCACCGCCGGCGGCTTCCGGATGGACGACGAGCGGATCGACCAGTTGATCTCCGTGGTGGACGGGGCCGTGGTCAACGCCCTGATCGAGGTGCACCCCGATCCGCGCGGGGCGGCCCGGCGGATGCTGCTTTCGGTCATGCCGGACCTGGCGGCGCATTAAGCTCTGCTCACGTGACGACCAAGCCGCTCATTCCCAACGTGCTCGCCGGCCGCTACGCGTCGGCCCAGCTGGTCGGCCTCTGGTCGCCGGAACACAAGGTCGTGCTGGAGCGACGGCTGTGGCTCGCCGTGCTCAAGGCCCAGGCCGAGCTGGGCATCGACGTGCCGGCGACGGCCGTTGCCGACTACGAGCGGGTGCTGGACCAGGTCGACCTGGCCTCCATCGCCGAGCGCGAGCGGGTGACCCGGCACGACGTGAAGGCCCGGATCGAGGAGTTCAACGCCCTGGCCGGCCACGAGCAGGTGCACAAGGGCATGACCTCCCGTGACCTGACCGAGAACGTCGAGCAGCTGCAGGTCCGCCAGTCGCTGGAGTTCATCCAGGGCAAGGTGGCCGCGCTGCTGACCCGGCTGGCCCGGCTCGCGGTCGAGCACACCGACCTGGTGATGGCCGGCCGCTCGCACAACGTGGCCGCGCAGGCCACCACCCTTGGCAAGCGGTTCGCCACCGCGGCCGACGAGCTGCACGTGGCCTTCGGGCGGCTGGACGACCTGCTGGAGCGCTATCCGCTGCG
>DATJJB010000474.1:0-14852 GCA_035492655.1 Kutzneria sp.
ATCGCGGCCGCCATGGCCGCGTTCTTCGTCACGAACAGCGCACTCGTCACCATCGCGTTGAAACTCCGCTATCCCGATCTGACGGTCCGGGAGCTGTTCGGCGGCTGGGACGTGAACGCGCTGGAGCTGGCCACACTGTGCCTTGGCGGGCTGACCGCGGTGGTGCTGATGGCCCACGTCTACCTGGTGCCGCTGGTGGTGCTACCGATCGTGGTGCTGCACCGGGGTGTCCTGATGCGACAGTTCCAGGAGGCCGCCACCACCGACCACAAGACGGGCGTGCTGAACTCGGTGGCCTGGCACGACGCCGCCGCGCGCGAGCTGGACCGGGGTGCTGAGTTCGGCGTGCTGATGATCGACCTGGACCACTTCAAGCTGGTCAACGACACCCACGGGCACCTGGTCGGCGACGCGGTGCTGCGCGAGGTCGCGGACACCCTGTGCGACCAGGTCCGCGAGGTGGACGCGGTGGGCCGCTTCGGCGGCGAGGAGTTCGTGGTGCTGTTACCGGGGGCCGCGCTGCCCGACGCGATCCGCGTCGCGGAGCGGATCCGGACCGCCATCGCGGACCTGACCGTGACCGAGGGCAGCGCGGCCGTGTCGGCGCTGTCGGCGTCCATCGGCGTCTCCGTGCACCCGATGGCCGGCGCGGTGCTGGAACAGGTGCTGCTGGCCGCGGATTCCGCTCTGTACGAGGCGAAACGCGGCGGCCGCAACCGCGTGGTCAGCCTGTTCGATCCGGCGTGAGCAGGCCGACAAGCTCGGCCACCAACCGCGGTGGACGCTTGCGGTGCACCACGAAGATCTCCCGCTGCGGCCGGGCCCCGGGCACGGCCCGCACCGCCAGCCGGTCGCGGTCCACGTCCTTGAGCAGGGTCATCGGCACCAGCGAGATGCCGAGACCGGCCGCCACCAGGGCCAGCGTCACCTCGTAGTCGCCCGTCTCGTACGCCACGTGCGGCCGGATGTCGGCGTGGGCGCACACCAGTTCCAGACAGACCCGGTTGTAGACGCCGTGCGCGCCGGAGATCCAGTCCTCGTCCCGCAGATCGCGCAGGCCGATCTTGCCGGTGGCCTTGGGATGCCCGGCCGGCAGCACCAGCCGCAGCGGGTCGGCCAGCAGCCGGCTGCGGTGCAAACCGTTGTCCGGCGGCAGGTTGATGCCCGGATAGCGGTGCGTGATGAGCACGTCCAGGTCGCGCGAGGTGACCAGGCCGTAGCCGCCGGGCGGCTCGACGTCCACAAGGGACAGTCGGGCCCGCGGATGCCGTTCCCGCAGTGCGGCAAGGGCTTCCGGCACCAACGCCTTGCCGGCCGAGGAGAAGGTGCCGATGGCCAGCGACTCCGGCTCGGCCTCGATCGAGGCCCGCACGGCCCGTTCGGCGTCGCGCAGCTCGCCGACCACGCGTTCGCCGTGGCGCAACAGGACTTCGCCCTGCCGGGTCAGGGTGACACCGCTCGGGCCGCGTTCGACCAGCCGGCAGCCCAGCTCGCGTTCCAGTTTGGCCAGCTGCTGCGACAGCGCCGACGGCGTGAAGGCCAGCCGGGCCGCCGCGGCGGTGATCGAGCCGGCGTGCCCGATCTCCACGAGCACCCGCAGCCGGGCCGGGTCGAGCATTAAGCGCTCCTAAAGTCGGGTCTGAAATCCTCGCTGGTGATTATGGCCCGTCCGCGCGATGGTTGGCCTCATGACCACACTCCTGGGGCTGCCGACCGCGGCGGACGTGGCCGCCGCGGCGACGACGATCCGCCCGCACGCCCGCCGCACGCCCGTCATGCGCGCGTCGGTCAACGGCCGGGACGTGCTGCTCAAACTCGAACATCTCCAGCTCAGCGGCTCCTTCAAGCTGCGCGGGGCGCTCAACGCGCTGTCCGGCGTCGACCACCCGACCCGGGTCGTCACGGCATCGGGCGGCAACCACGGGCTGGCCGTGGCCACCGCCGCCGCGCTGCTCGGCGTGCCGGCGACGGTGTACGTGCCGGAGTCGGCCCCGGAGTCCAAGACCCGGCGGATCGAGGCCACCGGCGCCCGGCTCGTCCGGCACGGCGCGACCTACGCCGAGGCCGCCGACGCCGCGCTGGCCGCGGTGACGTCACAGGACGTGTACCTGCCGGCCTACGACCACCCGGACGTCATCGCCGGCCAGGGCACCGTCGGCGCGGAGATCGTCGCCGACGCGCCCGAGGTCGACGCCGTGGTGGTGGCCGTCGGCGGTGGTGGGCTGGCCGCCGGCATCGCGCTGGGCATCGGCGACCGGACGACCGTCGCCGTGGAGACCGAGGGCTGCCACGCCCTGCACGCGGCGCTCCAAGCCGGCCAGCCGGTCGACACCGAGGTGAGCGGAGTCGCCGCGTCCGCACTCGGCGCGACCAGGGTCGGCGAGCTGCCGTTCGCCGTGCTGAACTCGCCGCGCACGCTGTCCGTGTTGGTCTCCGACGAGGAAGTCGTTGCCGCGCAAGCACTTCTGTGGGAAGAGTGCCGTATCGCGGTCGAGCCCGCGGCCGCGGCGCCGTTCGCGGCGTGGCTGGCCGGGCGGGTGCCGGGCCAGCTGCCGTGCATCGTGCTCTGCGGCGCCAACAGCGCGTGGACTACGGCACCGTGACCGTCACGGTGAACGCCTGCATGGCCTGACAGGTCATCTCGCCGGGCTTGGCCGACGGGCACACCGGCCGGGTGGCGGTGAGCTTGGCGGTTCCCTTGTGCCGGGCCATGAAATCGGCCTGCGTGCCGCTGATCGGCGGGGAGCCGGTGAGCAGCAGCACGTCCACCGCGTCGGAGTCGCTGGTGATGGCCGACCAGTGCCCCTTGCCGTCCTCCGGCAGCTTCACGGTGAACTTGTCGCCGGCCGCGACGCACACCGTCTGCCCGTCGTCGGCCATGGTGAGCTGGTGCGGGGACGGGCACGGTTTGGGTTGGCTGCTGGTCGATCCGGTCGTCTCCGGGGGCGGCGAGGCCGGCGGCACGCGCGAGCCGCAGCCGGCGACGAGGATCGCTGACATCGCTAGAACCACAAAGGCTGCTCGCATGTCCTCAGGACGGTGCGAGCAGCCCCCGTGGTTGCATCTACTTGAGCGTTCCAGCCGTCAGACCGGCCTGGACCTGCCGCTGGAACAGCACGTAGATCACCAGCATCGGCAGCATGGCGATGGTCATGCCGGCGAACAGGCCCGACCAGTCCGACTTGTAGCCCTGCGCGACGGCCAGGTTGAGCAGCCCCTCGGCCAGCACCGAGTGGTCGGCGTCGAAACTGGACTGCTTCTGCTGCAACACCAACGGCAGCAGGTACTGGTTCCACTGGCCGATCACGTTGAAGATGCCGATGCTGATCAGGCCCGGACGGGCCATCGGCAGCATCACCCTGGCGAACAGCGTGGTGTGCGAGGCCCCGTCCAGCAGCCCGGCCTCCGCGATCTCCGTGGGGAGGGTGCGGAAGAAGGAGTGCAGGAAGAACACCGTGAACGGCAGCGAGAACGCCACGTACACCAGGATCAGCCCGGCGTAGGAGTTCAGCCCGATGTACGGGCCGATCACCGGGATGGTGCCGAGGTTGCCGACGATCTTGAACAGCGGCACCAGGGCCAGGAACACCGGCAGCGTCAGCCCGGCGACGAAGGCGTAGTAGATGATCCGGTTGCCCGGGAACGAGTACCGGGCCAGCACGTAGGCCGCCATCGACCCGACCACCATGGTGATCGTGACGCCGCCGGCCAGCACGATCACCGTGTTGACGAAGAAGTCGCCGATGTGGCCCGTGGTCCAGGCCCGGCCGAAGTTCTCGAACTGCGGCGAGGCCGGCAGCGACCACGGGCTGGACAGGATCTCCTTGTCCGTCTTGAACGAGGACATCACCGCCCACAGCAGCGGCAGCACCACCATCGCCGCCCACAACAGCAGGAAGCCCTGCGAGAAGAAGTTCACCACGCCGAAGCTGCCGCGGGGCGGCTTGGCCCGCTCCGACTCCGGCATCGGGGCCGTCGGCGCGGCCGTGACGAGCTGGGTCATGTCGACTACCCCCTCAGAACTCGATGCGGTCGCGTCGGGTGATCCGCAGCTGCACGATGGCCAGCAGCAGCGAGAACACCGCGAGGGCAACGCCCATGGCGCAGGCGAGGCCGAACTTGCCCTGGGTGAACGCGGCTCGGTACAGCACGTTGGAGATCAGCTCGCTGGCGTGGTCGGGGCCGCCGCCGCCGGTGTCCGGGGTCAGGCCGGTGACCAGGGCGAAGCCGTCCAGCGCGATGAAACCGAGGTACACCCAGGCGACGGAGATGTTCTCCCACAGCAGCGGCAGCGTGATGCGGAAGAACGTCGGCCCGCGGGAGGCGCCGTCCAGCAGCGCCGCCTCGTAGATCTCCTTCGGGATCGACTGCATGGCCGCCGAGAACAGCACCATGTAGAAGCCGACCCCGCTCCACACCATCACCGCGAGCAGGCACCACATCACCAGGCTCGGGCTGTTGAACCACTGCACGGGCTGGTTCGGGTCGACCACGCCCAGCGCCATCAGGAAGGCGTTGAGCAGGCCGCGCCCGTCGGTGCGGAACACCGACTGGAACAGCACCACGATGATCGCGACCGACAGCACCTGTGGGAAGAACAGCACGACCTTGTACACGCTGGAGCCACGCACGCCGCGGATGCCCGCGCTGTCCCCGCGCCCACCGACATTGAGCATGAACGCGAGGAACAACGCGAGCAGGATCGTCACCACGGGCATCAGCACCAGCAGGAAAGCGTTGTGCACCACCGCGCTCAGGAAGATGTCGTCCTGGAACAGCCGGGTGTAGTTGCTGATGCCGATGAAGTTCTGGGTGTCGGAGAAGCCACCCCAGTCGGTGAACGAGTAGAACACCGTCTGCACGAACGGCGAGACGACGTAGATCACGTACAGCACCACGGGCACGACCAGGAAGCCCGCGATGAAGGGCAGACGGCGGAATTTCATCGGCTACTTGTCCCGGTGGAACTTCGCGATCGAGCTGTCGGCCGCCACCTTGTCCGCGGCCGCCTGCACCTTGTCGATCCACTGGTCGGCGGTGAAGCGGCCGGCCATCAGCTCGCCGGTGGCCGCCTCCCACTCGTTGATCAGCGTCGGGTACCAGTCGGTGACCGAGCGGTAGGCCAGCAGGTTGTCGCCGGCCGCCGTGTTCACCTTGTTCACCGAGGCCAGGCCGGTGGAGCCGGTGACGCTGTCGGCCGAGCCCTTGACGATGGACAGCGAGCTGGTGGCCTGGGCGAAGTTGCGGGCCGCGTCCTTGCTCAGCATGATGCGCAGGAACTCCAGGCCGCCGGCCACGTTCTTGGCCTTGGCCGGCACGATGAACGGCTCGCCGGCCTCGGCCCGCAGGGTGCCGTAGGGCATCTTGTCGCTGGCGGTGAGGTCGGGCATCGGCAGCACGGTCAGCTCGGTGCCGGCCGGCGTGGTCTTGCGCATCTCGTTCTCGAGCCAGCTGCCGCAGGGCAGGAAGGCCGCCTTGCCGTCGATGAACGCCTGCTGCGACTCGGTGTGCGTCATGCCCTCGGTGCCCGGCAGCATCCAGCCGTTGTGCACCAGCTCCAGCACGGCGTTGAGCGAGGTCTTGACCGCGTCCACCCGCCAGGCATTGGGCTTGAGGTTGTCGATGTCGATCAGGACCTGCTTGCCGCCGACCTTGCCGACCCAGTCCATGATCGGCACACCCATGTAGTACGGGTACTTGCCGGCGTGCGCCCACGGCGCGATGCCGGCCGCCTTGATCTGCGGGGCCAGCGCCTTGAACTGGTCCCAGGTCTTGGGCGGCGTCCAGTTGTGCTCACGGAAGACCTTGGCGTTGTACCAGATGCCGTACACCGTGTAGCCGTAGTTGAGCAGGTAGACCTTGCCGTTGTAGGTGCCGACGTCCAGCACGTTCGGCAGCAGCGTGTCCTTGACCTTGACGTTCGGGTCGTCGTAGCTGGGCGCGTCCAGCAGCGGCTGCAGGTCGGTCAGCGCGTTGCTGTCGACCAGCGTGCCGGGCTTGATCTGGTTGGCGCCCGAGTCGTCGATGACGTCCGGCGGGGTGCCGTTGGCGAATCGCGGCTGGAGCTGGTCGGAGATCTTCTGGGTGGCGCTGAAGGCCGCGTTGGCCTTGGGGAACGCCTTCTTGTACAGGTTGATGTCGTACTTGGCGTAGTCGGTGCCGAAACCGCCGTCGAAGATGACGACGTCCAGCGGCGCGTCCTCGGCGACGCCGAGCGGGTTGGTCGCGCTCTTGGTCCCGGTCGTGCCGGCCGAGCCGCCGCCACCGCCGGCGCAGGCACTGAGCACACCGGCCGCGGGGCCGGCCAGCACCGCGAGCGCGGCGGCCCGCTGGAGCAGCTGGCGACGGGTGAATTCGGAACCCGGTTGGTTAGCCATGCAGATCTTTCCCCCTGCTGGTCAGGTGGCCTGTTGGTCCTGTTGAACCGGCCCCGACCCGGTCCAGACCAGTGACCGTAACGCCCATCACAGCCCGGCGGGAGCGTGTTGCTTCCGTGACCTACACATCGTGACGCTCTCGTGTCCGACCGTCCGATCCGGCGTCCGTTCGGCGGATGAAGCGAACGATTGCGACTTTTTCGTCGCGAGATCCCCCGGTTGGCGTGTTGGATGGGGTGTATGGAGTCGGACGAGGAATGGATCGCACGGCTGCGGCGCACGGCACTGCGGGACGCCGAGGAGATCGCGCCGAGGCCGTCCTTTCCCGTGTTCGGCCTGGCCGAGCCCGAGCTCGGGCTCGGCGTGCTGACCTCGCTGAGCGACTCGTCGGCCGAGGAGATCACGCTGGCCTACGGCGACCCGTTGTCCCAGGACGGGCCGCACCTGTCGATCAACACCGCGCTGCCGGTCGACGAGGAGGCCACCGGGGCGCTGCGTCGGATGCTCGACGACGAGCACAACCGCATCGTCGACCACGCCGGCGTCGAGGACCCTGACGACGTGCCGGCCGAGCTGTCCGACACCAGCACCGCCGTCGACGGCGTCGAGCTCACCGGCCCCATCTACCGGGAAGGCCCGCTGTGGACCGCCCGGTTCACCGTCTCCGACGTCGTGGTCACCGTCGTGGCCCGCGGCGTCGCCCCCGCCGTCCTCCGCCTGTGCACTGTCGGTGATCTTCGCCCGTACCTCGAACGGCGTAGCGAGTGGATCGCCCGGCTGATCGAGGCCCACCGCCGTCGGCCGACCGCCGACCTGCCGCCGGCCGTCGGCCTCGACGTCTACCGGTCCCTGATCGGCGAGCTGCTCGGCTTCCAGACCCGGCACCGCGAGGCCGCCCGCGCCGGCCGCCTCCCCCGCCGCCGCGTCGGCGACGGCCGGCTCTACGGCCCCATGTGGCAGCGCGCCGTACGGGAACTGGAGCATTCCGGCCGGCTGTCCCGCGAGGCCGCCAACCGCACCGTCACCTCCATGGTCAACCAGCTCACCCGCCTCGCCGACCGCGCCGACTGGTTCGCCGACAAGCGCCTGGCCGACCTCGCCGTCGACGAGACCATCCGCTACGCCGTCCTCAACCAGCCCGTCTCCAGCCGCGACGCCCAGCTGGCCTGGGAACGCGTCACCCTGGACGGCCGCCCCGAGGACACCAAGGTATGGCTGGAAACCTGGGAGAAGTGGGCTACGGCCTGAGCTTGTCCACCAGGTCGAGCACCGGTTGCACGCTGTCCTCGGCGGCTATCGCCGCGCCGATCCGCCGGGTTCGGTCCCGATAGGACGGATCGTCGATCACTGTGCGGATGGCCGCAGCCAGCCGGACGGGGTCGAGGTTCTTCTGCTTGCCCGCCTCAGGAGCGAGCCCCAGGGCTTTGAGGCGCGTCGCCCAGAGGAACTGGTCGACTACCCCGGGTATCGCGACGGTCGGCACGCCGGCGGCGAGGCCCTGCGCGGTGGTGCCGGCGCCGGCGTGGTGCACCACCGCCCGCATGCGTGGGAACAGCCAGTCGAACGGCGTGTTCCCGATGGGGAACATGTCATCGCCGTCGGCCTCGAACCCCGAGACGACGCCGCGGACCTTGGCCTTGCGCAGGGCTTCGACGGTGATCTCGCCGGGCGTGCCGCCGCGGCCGTTGCCGAGGCTGCCGAAACCGGCGTAGACCGGCGGCGGGCCGTCGGTCAGGAAGGCTTGCAGTTCCGCGGCCGGCTGCCAGTCCGGATCCCGGTGCGGCCACCAGAACCCGGCGAGTTCCAGGCCAGGTCGCCAGTCTTTCGGTCGCGGCAGGAGATGCCGGCTGAAGCCGTGCAGCACCGGCCAGCGCTGTTCCCGTTGGCGTCGGAGCGTCTCGCGCACGGTGGTCGGCTTGAGGCCGAGGTCCCGGCGCAGTTCGTTGATGGATTCGCGGTAGAACCGTTGGCCCAACGCGGTCAGCCGGCCCAGCGCGAGGTTGCCGCGGCGGCCGAGCGAGGGCAGGTCGGCCATGATCGGCGGGAAGTCGCCGGTCGGTTCCAGCGGCGTGACGTAGCCGCCGAAGCTCGGGATGCCCATCGCCTCGGCGACGTGGTAGCCGAAGATCCCGCCCAGCACCGAGTTCACCAGGATGTCGGCGTCTTTGGCCGCCTCGGCGACGGCCGGGCCGAGATTGCCCATGATCTCGCGGATCTCGCCCAGCATGCCGGCGAGCTTGCGCGTCGAGCCGCCGTCCTCGACGTAGCGGCGGCCCGC
Organism: Kutzneria sp.; assembly: GCA_035492655.1. GTDB lineage: Bacteria > Actinomycetota > Actinomycetes > Mycobacteriales > Pseudonocardiaceae > Kutzneria. The sequence continues at coordinate 8,656 of DATJJB010000474.1, forward strand.
CGCCGACTGCGCGCCGGCTTCCGGGTCGAACGGCAGCCAGCGGTACTCCAGGCCGGCGTCTTCGACAAGTTGTTGGTACGGCGCACAAGCCGCGATGGCCACGTCATGGCCGGCCTGTTGGAGTTGCGCGCCGAGGCCCGTGAACGGTGCGACATCGCCGCGCGAGCCGAACGCGACGATCACCAGCTTGCTCATCGGACGCCCCGGTCATCAACACCCTGTGCCGCGGCGAGCTGGTTCACCAGGCGCACAACGGCTTCGGCGCCGTCCTCGTCCTGGATCTGCGTGCTGAGGTGTTGGGTTCGGGCTCGGTAAGACCCATCATCGATGACACCTCTTACCGCGGCGACGAGACGGTCGGGGTTGAGTTTCTGGTAGCGGATGGAATCGGGCGAGGCGCCGAGCTTCACCAGGCGTGCGCCCCAGAAGTGCTGGTCGACGAACATCGGCACGGTCACGGCCGGAGTGCCGGACCAGAGGCCGAGTGCGGTGGTGCCGGCGCCGCCGTGGTGGACCAAGGCCCGCATGCGCGGGAACAACCAGTCGAAGTCGACGTGGCCGACGCTGATCATGTCGTCGCCGTCGACGTCCAGATTGGACACGACGGCCCGAACGCCGGCCTTGCGGGCGACTTCGGCGGTGATCTCGGCGAGGCGGCCGGCGACGTTCTCACTGCCGCTGCCGTAACCGAAGTACACCGGCGGCGGACCGTCGGCGAGGAAATCTCGCAACTGGGCCGGCGGTTCCCAGTCCCGCATCGGCGCGAACCAGTAGCCGACGACGTCCAGTCCCGGCCGCCAGTCCTGGGGGCGGGGCACCACGTGTTCGCTGAAGCCGTGCAGGATCGGCCAGCGGCGCTCGTGCTGCTCGCGGCGGACGGCCTTCGGCGTCGTGGGCGGGAGGCCGAGGTCGCGGCGCAGGTCGTTGACCACGCCCTGGAACATCCGGGCCCCCTCGGCCGCGAGTGCCCACGTCAGTCGGTTGCCCAGGCGGCCCAGCGAGCGCATCGGCAGCGGGGGCGGCGGGAACTCGCCGGTCGGGGTGAGCGGCGCCAGGAACGTGCCGGCCGTCGGGATGCCGAGACCGAGGCCGACGTGATAGGCCAGCTGTTCGGTCGGAAAGCCCGTCAGCAGGACATTCGCGTCCTTCGCCGCTTCGGCCAGCGGGCGGGCCATCCGGCGCAGGTCCTCGACCATGCTCGGTACCAGCTCTTTGAGCGTGCGGCTCGAATGGCCCTTTTCGAAGTACTGCTTGTAGGCCTCGCTCTGCGCACTGCCTTCCGGGTCACCCGGCAGCTGCCGGAACTCCAGACCCGCCGGTTCCACCAGCCCCCGGAACGCCTCCGCCGTCGCCACCGCCACCCGGTGGCCCGCTCGTTGTAAGCGGTCGCCCAGTCCGGCCAGCGGCACCACGTCCCCCCTGGTGCCCATCGCGGCAATCACCACTGTGCTCATGGTTCCCCCTCTTTCGTAGCCGTCTCGAAGATCGTGACGAGTTCCTCGCAGTAGCCGATCACGTCGAATTCCTTGTCTCGCACCAGAAACATCACCGCCCCGTCGATCGCCTGACGCAGCGCCATCACCATCGCCGGCACCGGGAACGCCCGGAACTCCCCCGTCCGCTGGCCCAGTTCGAAGATCCCCACCGGGTCCAGCTCCGCCAGCTCCCCCTGCGGCGGGTTCGCCGCCACCGACTCCGCCATCACCTGGTCCAGGCGTTTGCCCTCCGGGGAGCGGTAGCCGATGAACATCTCGTACATCGCCAGCGCCGCCGTGCGGTTCTCGTCGATGAACCGCCCGTTCGCCCTGATGTACGCCGCCAGCTTCCCCTTGGCCGTGCCCTCCGCCCGCACCGGCGGCACCATGTACGGCACCGAGGCCAGGAAGGTCTCCATCACCAACGTGTTGAGCAGCTCTTCCTTGCCGGCGAAGTGGTACAGCACCACACTCTTCGCCACCCCGGCCCGCTCCGCGATCTTGCTCAGCGACGCCAGCCCGTACCCCACCTCCGCGATCAGCTCGATCGCGCACCCCACCAGTTGCACCCGCCGGGCCTGCTCGGTGAACGTCCGACCGCCCGACCCATCTTTAGACCGCACGGTCAGATGGTAGACCGATCGGTCGACGAAGGGCAACGAAAAGGGGCATTCCCGGCGGGAATGCCCCTTGACCTGCGGTGATGCTCAGTCCAGATGGAAGACCTCGTCCAGCGGCCGCATGGCCTCGTCAGGACGGGAGCCGTCGAGGGCGACGAAGAACTCGGCCATCTCGGCCTGCCAGCGGGCGTTGACCTCGCGGGCTTCCATGCCGGCACGGGCGGCGTCGAAGTCGTCGGTCTCGAGGTAGCCGACGAGCAGGCCGTCGGGGGCGAGGAAGAGGGAGTAGTTGCCCCAACCGGTTTCCCGGAGGGCGTCGCGCATCTCGGGCCAGACGGAGGCGTGACGGGAGCGGTACTCGTCGAGGCGGTCGGGGCGGACGCGGAGCAGGAAGCAGATGCGGCGCATCAGTGGGTGCCGGTGATGGTGGCGCTGCACAGGACCACGTCGTCGCGGTACAGGACGACGGCCTGGCCGGGGGCGACGCCGCGAAGGGGCTCGCGCAGGGTCACGGCGACGGAGCCGTCGACGACCTCGGCGACGGCGGGGGCAAGACCGCCATGAGCGCGAACCTGGGCGGTGCACTCGATCAAGCCGGCCCACGGCAGGTGCACGACGGCGTCGGCGGTAGCGATCGCGGAAACCGCGAGCTGCTCGGCGGAGCCGACGCGGACGGTGCCGGAGACGGGCTCGAGGGACAGCACGTAGCGAGGACGGCCGTCGGGGGCGGGGGCGTCGATGCCGAGGCCGTGGCGCTGACCGACGGTGAAGCCGTGGACGCCGGTGTGCTGACCGAGGACGGCGCCGGTCTCGGCGTCGACCAACTGACCGGCCTGCTCGCCCAGACGCTTGGTCAGGAACGACCGGGTGTCACCGTCGGGAATGAAGCAGATGTCGTGACTGTCGGGCTTGGCCGCGACGGCGAGGCCGCGAGCGGCGGCCTCCACGCGGACCTGCTCCTTGACGGTGTCGCCGAGCGGGAACATGGCATGCGCCAACTGGTCCTCGGTCAACGAGGCCAGAACGTACGACTGGTCCTTACCCTCGTCCACCGCCCGCCGCAGCTCGGGGTGGCCGTCCACAGTGGACAGCTGGGCGTAGTGGCCGGTGCAGACGGCGTCGAAGCCCAGCGCGATGGCCTTGTCCAGCAAGGCCTCGAACTTGATCTTCTCGTTGCACCGCAGGCACGGGTTGGGGGTACGCCCGGCGGCGTACTCGGCGACGAAGTCCTCGATCACGTCCTCGGTGAAGCGCTCGGCGAAATCCCAGACGTAGAAGGGAATCCCGAGCACATCGGCGGCACGCCGGGCGTCATGGGCGTCCTCGACGGTGCAGCAGCCCCGCGCCCCGGTCCGCAGGGTGCCGGGCTTGGCCGACAGGGCCAGGTGCACCCCGACGACCTCGTGCCCGGCCTCGACGGCCCGCGCCGCGGCCACGGCGGAGTCGACCCCGCCGCTCATCGCCGCCAGAACCCGCATCGTCACATCCTCACCGTGGAGCCGGCCCGCCGGCGCATGCCGGCGATACCCGCGTTGCGAGCCCGTTCCACCGCGGGCCCGATCGCCTCGGCCAACGCCGCGACATCCGCGGCCGTCGACGTGTGCCCGAGCGAGAAACGCAGCGAGCCACGGGCGGCCGCGGGATCGACGCCCATGGCCAGCAGCACATGGCTGGGCTGCGCGACACCGGCCGTGCAGGCGGAGCCGGTGGAACACTCGATTCCCTTGGCGTCCAACAACATCAGCAGGCTGTCGCCCTCGCAGCCGGGGAACGTGAAGTGCGCGTGACCGGGCAGCCGGTCGACCGGGTCGCCGTTCAGCACGGCATCGGGCACAGCCTTCAAGACCGCCGCCACCAACTCGTCCCGCAACGTACGGACCCGCGTCGAGGAGTCCTCGACGGAAGCCCGCACCGCGGCGGCGAACCCGACGATGGCCGGCACGTTCAACGTCCCGGAGTGCACGTCCCGCTCCTGCCCGCCGCCGTGCAGCAGCGGCGTGCACTTGACGTCCCGCTTCAACAGCAGCGCGCCGACCCCGTACGGACCGCCGAGCTTGTGGCCGGTCAACGTCAGCGCGGACGCCCCGGACTCGGCGAAGTTCACCGGCACCGACCCGACCGCCTGCACGGCGTCGGTGTGCAGCGGCACGCCACGCGAAGCGGCGATCTCGGCCAGCTCACGGATCGGGTTGACGGTGCCGACCTCGTTGTTGGCCCACATGACCGTCACGAGACCAACACTGTCGTCCAACGCCTCCGACAGCACCGAAGGCCGCACCCGCCCGACCGAGTCGACCTCGAGCCAGCCGACGGCATCGGAGCCGAGCCACTGCACGGCGTCGAGCACGGCGTGGTGCTCCACGGTCGACGCCAGCACGCGAGGCAACCCACGAGCCCAGTAGATGCCCTTGACGGCCAGGTTGTCGCTCTCCGTGCCGCCGGCGGTGAAGATCACCTCGGACGGACGGGCGCCCAGCGCGTCGGCGATGTCCTCCCGTGCCTCCTCGACGGCCCGCCGCGCCCGGCGGCCGGAGGTGTGCAGCGACGAGGCGTTGCCCAGAGTGGACAACGCCTCGGTCATCGCCGCCACGGCCTGCGGAAGCATGGGAGTGGTGGCGGCATGGTCGAGATAAGCCATCGCGGCACCAAGGGTAGCCCGTCCGCGTGAGGAGTTCACGAATGGCTTGCGGCCTGCCGGCTCACCACCAGCGCCCCGAACAGCGTCAGCACGGCCAGCACGGCGTTCAGCGGCGTCCAGCCCGCGGTCGGCCCCAGCAGCGCCACCAGCACACCGCCGAGACCCACCACCAAGGACTGCCCGAACAGGTCGGACAGCTGGAGCGCGGCGGTGTTGAAGCCCCGATCGTGCGGCGGCGACAGCTTGAGCACGAGCACGCCGACGCTGGACACGGCCAGCCCCATGCCGAGCCCGGCGAACACCCAGGCCGGCGCGGCCAGCCACGGCGGCCCCCAAACGGGTGCGACGAACGTCACCAGGACCAGGCCCAGCGTGATGAACAGGAAGCCGCGCCGCATCAGCAGCGGGCGGGCGATGTCCGGATGCCGGCCCTGCCACCACGACGCGGCCGACCAGCCCAGCGCGGCCACGGTCAGCGGCACGCCGGCCAGCGCCAGCGAGAAGCCGTGCACCTCGTGCAACACCAGCGGCAGGAAGATCTGGCTGCCGAAGAACGCGCCGGACAGCAGGGCCCGGGCCAGGATGACGCTGGGCAGGCCGGCCCGGAACGACACCGTGCCCTTGGGCAGCAGCACCCGCAGCGCCGGCACGACCAGGATCAGGCCGACCACGACCACCGCCAGGCCGACCAGGTTGGCGTGGTCACCGGCCCAGCTCAGCACGGCCAGCCCGACCGCGGCGGCCACGGCGGCCGGCACCAGGCCACGCCGTCGCTGCCCCGATTCGTGCGGCTGGAACGCCGGCAGCCGGCGCAGCACGAGCACCACCAGCGCCCAGCCGACCAGCACCAACGGCGCCAGGCCGAGGAAGATCCACCGCCAGTTCAGGTACGTCGCGACCAGGCCGGCGATCGTCGGCCCGATCAGCGACGGGATCACCCAGGCCGCGGACAGCGCGGCGAAGGCCACCGGCCGGTCCCGTTCCGGGAACACCAGCGCGATCAGCACGTACAGCGCGACCACCTGCGCGCCGCCGCCGATGCCCTGCAACGCCCGGCCGACCAGCAGCTGGGTCATCTCCTGGGCGCTGCCGGCCACCACCAGGCCCAGCGCGAACAGCAGCGGGCCGATCATCAGCACCAGCGCCGGCCCCCGCCGGTCGCACAGCCGGCCGCCCACCACGTTGCCGACCACCGAGGTGGCCAGGAACATGGTGAACGGCCAGGAGTACAGCGACTCCCCGTGCAGGTCACTGACGATCGACGGCAGCGCCGTGCTCACGCCCATCTGCTCGAACGCGGCCAGCGTCACCAGCAACAGAAGTCCGGTGGTGGCGGCTCGACGGTCCGGCGCCCACAGCACGCTCGGCTTACGCGTCGTCTCCCCTACAGCGGTCACTTGGATACTGTGCAACCTCAACTGGGCTGTAGGTCTAGTTCTTTGTGCAAAGCAACTGTCGTGCCGA
>DATJJB010000475.1:0-7649 GCA_035492655.1 Kutzneria sp.
CTTGTTGGCCTGCGCGAAGGACCACTCGACGTAGGCGATGCCGCCGTCGGTCTGGCCGAGCGAGGTGGCCACGGCCGGGTTGCCGGACGCGCCGGAGCCCACGCCGCCGTTGAACGTCTTGCCCTTGCCCTTGGTCCAGCCACCGGCGCTGGTCAGGTACTGCTGGAAGTTGTCGGTGGTGCCGGACTGGTCGGACCGGTAGACCACGCTGATCGCGGTGCTGGGCAGCGTCGCGCTCGGGTTGAGCTTCTTGATCGCGTCGTCGCTCCAGGTCTTGATCTCACCGTCGAAGATCTTGGCCGTGGTGGTGGCGTCCAGGTTGAGGTCGGACACACCCTTGACGTTGTAGACGACCGTGATCGGGCCGAACACGACCGGCAGGTCCCAGGCCGGGCTGCCGCAGGAGGCGGCGGCCTTGTCCGGCTCGCCCTTGGCCGGGTCGAGCGCGGAGTCGGAGCCGGCGAAGTCGGTCTGCTTGCCGGTGAAGTCCGACACGCCGGCGCCGGAGCCGTTGGCCGTGTAGTTGACGTCGTTGCCGTCGCAGGCGTTGTTGTACGCCTTGACGAACAGGTCCATCGCGTTCTTCTGCGCGGTGGAGCCGCTGGCCTTGAGCGTCTTCTTGCCCGAGCAGTCCACCTTCGGCGCGGCCGAGGTGCTGCTGGTGTTCGAGGAGCCACCCGTCGCAGTGGTGTTGTTGTCGCTGCCACAGGCGGTGAGCAGGAGGGCGCCTGCCGCCATGATGCCCAGCGCGACGCCGTGCCGCTTCATGTTCACCTGGATCCTCCGTTTGGAGACTCGACTTCGAGCGCGACGGGTCCCGCCGCTCGTTTGCCGACCGTAAGCAGCGAGGGTGGACGACAGCCCTAAGCCAGATGAACGGAAGATGAACAGGACACACGATGTGACGACAACTACGCCATCAGGGTGATACCGCGACCGTGGCGTGACCCGGTCTTACTGAGTTCGTGACGGACCGCAGCGTAACGCCGAATCACCGTCCGTACTGCACGTCCGCGTCCCAGACGGTGAAGCCGAGCTTGCTGTACACCGCCACCGCCGGGGCGTTGTCGGACTCCACATAGAGCATCACGCTCCGTAGTCCCGCGGCCCGAAGATGCTCCATCCCGATGACCGTCAGGGCCTTGCCCAGCCCGCCGCCCTGCGCGTCCGGGTCCACGCCGACCACGTAGACCTCGCCGATGGCCTCCGGCGGCCCCGGGTGGATTTTCGTCCAGTGGAATCCGAGCAGCCGGTCCTCGGCGTCCACCGCCAGGAAGAAACCGGACGGATCGAACCAGCTCTCCTGCTCGGTGGCCACCAGGTCCTCGACCGTGAGCGCCCCCTGCTCGGGATGCCAGGAGAAGGCCGCGTGGTTGACGGCGATCACCGCGGCCTCGTCCTGGCCGGGAACGAAGGTGCGGACGCGGACGCCCTCGCGGAGCTGAGCCTGCGGCACGTCGCCGGCCATCCACCGCATCCGGCGCATCTCCCGGACCCGGCGCAGGCCGAGCACGGCGGCGATCGCGGCCGCCGCCGGGTGGTCCCCGTGCGACCACAGGCGGGGCTCGCGATCGCCGGCCAACGCCAGCAGCCGTTCGACCAGCTGCGTGCCTACGCCTCGGTTGCGGGCCGCGGGATGGACCAGCGCCTCGCCGACCGGATGGCCGTTCGAGTCGCCGTCGGTGTCCAGGTGGGCGTAGCCGACCACGCGCCCGTTGTCCTCGGCCAGCACATGCGTGCCCGGCCGGGCCACGAACGAGGGCAGCTCACCGGCGCCCGTCCGGTTGTCGGCGAGGCGAGCCGCCTCGAAGATGCCGGCCACCGAATCCACCTCGACCGCGGTCAGCCGGTCCCGCCCCGTCAGCTCTGCCACGTGGTCCGACGCTACCGGTCAGCGGAACTGCTGGGCCAGCGCACGGAAGGCGTCGGACTCCGAATCGTCGTGCGTGTCGTGGTCCACGCCGACGCCACCGCCGGTGCGGGCGCCGGGCCGGGACGGGCGGACGAACTTGTAGCCCACGTTGCGCACGGTGCCGATCATCAGCTCGTGCTCGGGGCCGAGCTTGGCCCGCAGCCGCCGGACGTGCACGTCGACCGTGCGGGTGCCGCCGAAGAAGTCGTAGCCCCAGACCTCCTGCAGCAGCTGGGCCCGGGTGAACACCCGGCCCGCGTGCTGGGCGAGGTACTTGAGCAGCTCGAACTCCTTGTACGTGAGCTCGAGCGGCCGACCCTTGAGCCGAGCCGTGTAGGTGGCGTCGTCGATGACCAGCTCGCCGAGCTGGATGGCGCCGGCCGCGCCGGACTGCTCCGGCTTGCGGCGGGAGCTGACCAGCCGGAGCCGGGCGTCGACCTCGGCCGGGCCGGCGTTGGGCAGCAGGATCTCGTCGACGCCCCAGTCGGCGGTGACGGCGACCAGGCCGCCTTCCGTGACGACCGCCACAACCGGGACCTCGATGCCGCTGCTCGACAGCAGCCGGCACAGCGAACGAGCACCGGCCAGGTCGCCACGGGCGTCCACCAGCACGGCGTCGTGCGGACCAGCCTCCAGCAGGGCGGACACCTCGGGCGCGAGCGGGCGCACCACGTGCGGCAGCAACGCCAGCGCCGGCAGCACCGACGACGGGTCCGAGTCCCCGGTCAACAGCAGCAGATCTACACCCATGGGCAAGCCGCCTCCTCTCGCGCGCCGCGACCCGACCACCGATGGTCGGGAAAGCGGCGTACGGTGGCCAGGCCCCGTTGCCTGCGGATGTCCGGGAGAATACCTGCCGTGACCAGCCCCGAGCCGGGCCGAAACACGCGCGTCACACGAATTAACACAGGTGGGGAGATACCGGCGATGACCACTGCGACCCGACCGCGCACCGGCCGACGGTGGAAAGTGCTGGTCGCGCTGCTGCTGGTGCTGGCCGCGCTGCTGGTGGCGGCCGACTTCACCTTCGCCGCGGTGGCTGAGTACCAGGTGTCCAAGAAGATGCGGACCGAGCTCAAGCTGGCCGACGACCCGTCGGTGACCATCCACGGCTTCCCGTTCATGCTGCAGGCGGCCCGCGGCGACTACCAGGACATCGAGATCGAGGCCAACGGCATCCCGATCGGCGACACGCTGCGTGACCTCCAGGTCAAGGCCGACCTCTACGACGTGAAGGTGCCGCTGTCCGAGCTGGTGTCCGGCTCGGCCCGGTCGGTGACGATCAGCAACGTCGAGGGCCAGGTCAAGATCAGCGCCGCCGACGTGAACCGGGCCTTCAACGCCACCGACGTCGGCCAGGCGCTGGGCGTGTCCAACCTGACCATCGGCCCGACCTCGCCCGACACCCTCTACGACACCACCCCGACGCCGTCGCCGACCCCCACGACCAGCCCGTACACCGACACCAGCGTCGGCGTGCGGCTGTCGTTCAACGTGACGGTGGCCGGCCACCCGTTGAAGATCAACGCCTTCGGTCTGCTCGGCCTGTCCGGCACGAAGATCCAGGTCCAGCCGACGCGGCTGGAATTGGTGGACGGGGTCACGGCGTTGAAGGTGCCGGAGACGTTTCAGCAGCCGATCATCGCCGCGCTGTCGACCGAGCTGGACCTGGGCAAGGCACTGCCGTTCACCGTCGTGCCGACCAAGGTCAGCGTGGACAGCAACGCCTTCGCGGTGAGCGGCAAGGCGACGAACGTGCAGCTGGGCAGCGGGAGGAGCGGGATCGGATGACCGGCGTGTGGGTGCTGCTGGCGGTGTTGGCCGCCGCCACCGTGCTCGGCTTCCTGCTCCGCGGACGGGACGGTCGAGTGCGTAGCAGCAAGCCCATCGCCGACCTGCCCACGCAGGTCCGGGACCTGATCGACCCGTCGTCCCCGGTCACGCTGGTCCAGCTGTCCACCACGTTCTGCGCCCCGTGCCGGCACACCCGCGTCATCCTGTCCGACCTCGCCGCCAGGACCGACGGCCTTGAGCACCGTGAGCTGGACCTGACCGACATCCCCGAGGTCGCCACCTCGCTCAAGGTGCTGCGCACCCCCACCACCGTTGCCTACGCCCCGGACGGCGCCGAGCTGCTCCGCGTGGGCGGCGTGCCCAAGCGCGACGTGCTCGTCGAAGCACTCCGCCCCCACCTGGCATGAGCCCCGATCGGACGGTGGTCGTGATCGAGTGGCTCGGCCAACCGAGCTTTATCGATTCACCGACCATTCCATCTGGTGGACGGCCCTCCCACCAGGAGGGAGCAGCGGGTAGTCTCCGCCGTATGGCCCAGCTGCTGACCAAGCGACGCGCGGTGGATCTCTGCCGCGTGCGCAGCAGCCTGTGTCGGCCTTTCTGACCGGACGTCCAAGGCCCGACGCCTGACGTCCCGCTGGACCCTTCACGCCCTGAGGTCCCCCGGTCAGGAGGCTGTTCCATGTCCGCACCCCAGATCGATCCCCGAGGTCCGCGCTTCGGCGCCTGGATCACGACGGTCGTGCTCGCGGTCGTGCTCGCCACCGGATGGTGGCCGCTGCTCGCGGCGCAGACCGTGGTCTTCGCCATCGGCGGCTTCCTCGGACTCCAGCACGCCCCGTACGGCTTGCTCTACCGGCGCTTCGTCGCACCGCGGCTGGGCCCGACCGACGAACGCGAGGACGCGGCCCCGCCGCAGTTCGCGCAGACCGTCGGCTTCGTCTTCGCCCTGGTCGGCACGGTCGGCTTCCTGGCCGGCCTGCCCGTCCTCGGCGCCGCGGCCACCGCGCTGGCCCTGGTCGCGGCGTTCCTCAACGCGGCCTTCGGCTTCTGCCTCGGCTGCGAGATGTACCTGATCATCCGCCGGTTCGCGCCGGCCACCGGCAAGTAGACCGATCCCCCAACCCGGCGAAGGAGCCGATCGATGAGTCGCGAGAACGTGCTGGTCTCGGCGCAGTGGGCCGAGGACAACCTCGAGACCCCCGGCGTGGTTTTTGTGGAGGTGGACGAGGACACCAGCGCCTACGACGGCGGCCACATCCCCGGCGCCGTCAAGGTGGACTGGAAGACCGACCTGCAGGACCCGGTGCGCCGGGACTTCGTGGACCGTGAGGGCTTCGAGAAGCTGCTGTCGGCCCGTGGCATCGGCAACGACGACCAGGTCGTGCTGTACGGCGGCAACAACAACTGGTTCGCCGCCTACGCGTACTGGTACTTCAAGCTCTACGGCCACGACAAGGTGCAGCTGCTCGACGGCGGCCGCAAGAAGTGGGAGCTGGACGGCCGCCCGCTGGTCAAGGACGTGGTGAGCCGCCCGGCCACCGAGTACAAGGCCCAGGAGCAGGACCTGACGCTGCGCGCCTTCCGCCAGGAGGTCGTGGACGCGATCAACGTCAAGAACCTGGTCGACGTGCGCTCCCCCGACGAGTTCAGCGGCAAGCTGCTCGCGCCGGCCCACCTCCCGCAGGAGCAGGCCCAGCGGGCCGGCCACATCCCCAGCGCGATCAACGTGCCGTGGAGCAAGGCCGCGAACGAGGACGGCACCTTCCGCTCCGACGACGAGCTGCGCGAGATCTACGGCGACGCCGGCCTCGACGGCGGCAAGGCCACCATCGCGTACTGCCGCATCGGCGAGCGCTCCTCGCACACCTGGTTCGTGCTGCGGGAGCTGCTCGGCCACACCGACGTCAAGAACTACGACGGCTCCTGGACCGAATACGGCTCGCTGGTCGGCGTGCCGGTCGCGCTCGGCAGTGAATGAGAGGGACTGACATGACCGCAGCAGGGTGTGGCGCTCCGGAGCAGGGCACGGCGTTGCCGGCCAACATCGACCCGGGCAAGGAGGTCGTGCTGACCGGCACGGTCTCCGCCGGCGGCCAGCCGGTCGGCGGGGCCTTCGTGCGGCTGCTCGACTCCTCGGGCGAGTTCACCGCCGAGGTCGTCGCCTCGGAGCAGGGTGACTTCCGCTTCTTCGCGGCCCCCGGGTCGTGGACGGTGCGCGCGCTGCACCGCAGCGGCACCGGCGAGACGCAGGTGACGGCCGACGGCCCCGGCCTGCACCAGCTCCAGGTCGCGGTGGCCTGAAACACGGCTCGATGGAGGCCCCGGTCACTGCTGGCCGGGGCCTCCGGCCTTATTCTGAGCACGTGGAACTCTTCTTCACGATCCTGATGGTGCTGGTGTGCATCGCCATCGGCTGGTTCTCGGTGTACGTCGTGTACCGCCTGTTGCAGGACCACCGCTGAGCCATGACGAAGCCTGAGTTCGGCAGCGGTGACGCCGCGGTCCGCGCCGCCGAGCAGCGTGCGCAGTCCACGCGCGACCGCAACCTGCCGCAGTTCGACGACCTGCCGGTCCCGGGCGACACCGCGAACCTGCGGCTCGGCCCGAACCTCAACGACGCCTGCCTGGCGCTGCTGCCGCTGGTCGGCGTGTGGCGCGGCGAGGGCCAGATCGTCTATCCGACGATCGACGGCCCGTTCCGCTTCGGCCAGCAGATCACCTTCGCGCACGACGGCCGGCCGTTCCTGACCTACGAGGCCCGGTCCTGGCTGCTCGACGAGCAGGGCAAGGTGATCCGGCCGGCGGCCCGCGAGTCGGGCTTCTGGCGGCCACAGGCCGACGACACCATCGAGGTGCTGGTCACGCACGCCACCGGCGTGGTCGAGATCTACTACGGCACGCCGCTCAGCCAGACCTCGTGGGAGATGGCCACCGACATCGTGATGCGCACCTCCACGGCCAAGGAGGTCACCGCGGCCAAGCGCCTGTACGGGCTGGTCAACGACGGCGACCTGGCCTACGTGGAGGAGCGGGCGATGGTCGGCGAGCCGCTTCAGCCGCACGTCTCGGCGCAGCTCGAGCGCGTCGTCGGCTGACGCGTGCGGCTGCGGCGGTGTGGCCGGCACGCGATGCTGGTGGAGCTGGACTCGCTGGCCGAGGTGGAGGCGCTGCACGGCGCCCTGCTGGTCGCCGACGTGCCGGACGTCGTCGAGCTGGTGCCGGCGGCCACCACCGTGCTGATCGCCGTCCGCCCCGGCTCGGACGGGCTTGCCCGCGCCCGGGCCGTGGTCGAGGCGGCCGACCTGTCCCACCCGCCGGACCGCGCGCCACGCCAGGTGCGGCTGCCGATCTCGTACGACGGTCCCGATCTTGAGCTCGTCGCCTCGACTGCCGGGATCTCCGTCGACGAGGTCGTGGCGCTGCACAGCGGGGCCGAGTACACGGTGGCGTTCTGCGGCTTCGCCCCCGGCTTCGGCTACCTGGTCGGACTGCCGGAACCGTTGCGGCAGGCCCGATTGGAGAATCCGCGTACTCGCGTGCCGGCCGGATCCGTTGGTATCGCGGGGGAATTCACCGGCGCGTATCCGACGGCCTCGCCCGGCGGCTGGCGACTGATCGGCCGCACGACGGCGATTCTCTTCGACCCCAAGCGTTCTTCGGGTCCGGCGTTGCTGACACCTGGTGATCACGTCCGGTTCGAGGTGGCGTCGTGAGCCGCTCGCTGACCGTGCTCCGGGTCGGCCCGCAGACGTTGATCCAGGACCTCGGGCGTCCCGGCAACGCCCATCTGGGCGTGCCCCCGTCGGGCGCGCTGGACGTGCCGGCGTTGACGCTGGCCAACCGGCTCGTCGGCAATCCGGAGTCGGCGGCCGGAATCGAGGCCCTGCTGGGCCGGATTCAGTTGCGCGCCAACTGTTCCTGCACGGTCGCGGTCACCGGG
>DATJJB010000476.1:0-8945 GCA_035492655.1 Kutzneria sp.
GATGGCGGCCAGGCCGCCCTCGGGCGTGAAGTCGCCCTCGACCAGCGCGACTTCGGCCATCACGTCACGAAAGCCCTGCACCCGCTCGACGGTGCAGCCGAAGCCGGCCGGCCCGGTGATCATCGCGACCCGGCGGCGGCCCTTGGCCGCGAGGTGCTGGGCGGCGGACGCCGCGCCGGCGCGGTTGCTGGTGGAGACGGAGGGAAAGCCGGGATGGTGGCCACGGTCGTCGATCATCACGACCGGCAGCCCGGACTCGTGCAGGGTCTGGATGTAGCTGAGCGTGTCCGGCGGCTCGACCAGCAGCAGCCCGTCGAAGGCCTTGGCCGACACGTGCCGGGCGAACTGGGTCATGGAGTCGGCGCCGCGGTTCACGGTGTTCAGCAGCAGCCCGTAGCCCTTGGCCTCCAGCACGTCGGCCACGCCCTGCAGCACGTCGCCCATCCACGGCCAGGTCAGCCCGGGCACCAGCATGCCGACGGTGTTGGTGCGGCCCTTGGCCAGTCCGACCGCGCCGGCGCTGGGGATGTAGCCGGTGGCGGCGATCACCTCGCGGACCCGGATCGCGGTCGCCGCGTCCACGTCCGACTTGTTGTTCAGCACCCGCGACACGGTCGTCTTGCTCACCCGTGCCCGCCGGGCGACCTCGGCGATCGTGACCCGCATGGCCTCACGTTACCCGGCCGCGCGCGTGCGCGACACGCGGCGGTTGACACCGGCCGACAGACACTTAGTATGGGCACTGAACTAACTAAGGAGGCACCGTGCAGCCCACGCGGGAAGACAAGTTCAGCTTCGGTCTGTGGACGGTGGGATGGCCGGCGAACGACCCGTTCGGCGACGCCACCCGGCCGGCGCTCGACCCGGTGGAGTCCGTGCACCGGCTGGCCGAGCTCGGCGCCTGGGGTGTCTCCTTCCACGACGACGACCTGATCCCGTTCGGCGCCGACGACGTCACCCGTGAGGACCGGATCACCCGGTTCCGCAAGGCGTTGGACGAGACCGGCATCGTGGTGCCGATGGCCACCACGAACCTGTTCAAGCACCCGGTGTTCAAGGACGGCGGCTTCACCAGCAACGACCGCTCGGTGCGGCGTTTCGCGCTGCGCAAGGTGTTGCGCAACATCGATCTGGCCGCCGAGCTGGGCGCCAGCACGTATGTGTTGTGGGGCGGGCGCGAGGGTTCCGAGACCGATGCCGGCAAGGACGTCCGGGCGGCGCTGGATCGCTACCGCGAGGCGATGAACGTGCTCACGCAGTACGTGATCGATCACGGCTACGACATCCGCTTCGCCTTGGAGCCCAAGCCGAACGAGCCGCGCGGCGACATCCTGCTGCCGACCATCGGCCACGCGCTGGGCTTCATCTCCACGCTGGAGCACTCCGAGCTGGTCGGCCTCAACCCCGAGGTCGGGCACGAGCAGATGGCCGGGCTCAACTTCGTGCACGGCATCTCGCAGGCCCTGTGGCAGGGCAAGCTGTTCCACATCGACCTGAACGGGCAGAAGGGGCCGCGGTTCGACCAGGACCTGATCTTCGGCCACGGCGACCTGCTGTCCGCCTTCTTCCTCGTCGACCTGCTGGAGAACGGCGGCTACGACGGGCCGCGGCACTTCGACTACAAACCGCTGCGCACCGAGGACATCGACGGCGTCTGGGCCAGCGCGGCCGCGAACATGCGCACCTACCTGCTGCTCAAGGAGCGGGCCGCGGCGTTCCGGGCCGACCCGGCGGTGCAGGAAGCCTTGGCGAAGGCCAAGGTCCTCGAACTGTCCGAGCCCACGCTGGCTGCCGGTGAGACCGTGGCCGACCTCCGCGCCGCCGACGCCGACTTCGACCCGGATGCCGTCGGCGCCCGTGGCTACGGCTTCGTCGAGCTGTCGCAGCTGGCCATCGAGCACGCGCTGGGAGCTCGCTGACATGACGCTCGTCGCCGGGATCGACTCGTCCACCCAGTCCTGCAAGGTGGTCGTGCGGGACGCCGACACCGGGGCGCTGGTCCGTGAGGGCCGTGCAGTGCATCCGGTCGGCACGGAGGTCGATCCGGCGGCGTGGCAGCAGGCGTTGGACGAGGCGACCGCGGACGCCGGCGGCCTTGCCGACGTCGCGGCCCTCGCCGTCGGCGCCCAGCAGCACGGCATGGTGTGTCTGGACGAGTCCGGCGACGTCGTCCGGCCGGCACTGCTGTGGAACGACACCAGGTCGGCAGCCGCCGCGGCCGACCTGGTGTCGGAGCTCGGCGGTCCGCAGGCGTGGGTGGACGCCGTCGGCAGTGTGCCGGTGGCGTCGTTCACCATCACCAAGCTGCGCTGGCTGGCCGAGCACGAGCCGGCCAACGCCGCCCGCACGACCGCCGTGTGCCTGCCGCACGACTGGTTGACGCAGCGGCTGACCGGCGGTGATCGGCACACGGATCGCAGCGATGCCAGCGGAACCGGCTACTGGTCGCCGTCTTCCGGTTCGTACCGCGAGGATCTGCTCACCCAGGCCTTCGGCCGCACCCTCGAGCTGCCGCGCGTGCTCGAGCCCGCGGCCGCCGCCGGCCACACCGCTTCCGGTGCCCTAGTCGCCGCCGGCGCCGGCGACAACGCGGCGGCAGCCCTTGGCGTGCAAGCGGAACCGGGCGATGTCGTGGTGTCCATCGGCACTTCGGGCACGGCCTTCGCGTCCAGCGTCAAGCCGGCCGGCAGCCTGGTCGTGAACGGCTTCGCCGACGCGCAAGGCCGATTCCTGCCGCTGGTGTGCACCTTGAATGCCGCACGCGTGCTCGATGCCACGGCACGGATGCTGCGGATCGGCGTCGACGAGCTGTCGTCGTTGGCCCTGTCGGCTCCGGCCGGGGCCGGCGGTCTCGTGCTGGTGCCGTACCTGGAAGGCGAGCGCACCCCCAACCGGCCCGATGCCTCCGGCACGCTGCACGGTCTTCGGCTGGACACGGCCACGCCCGCGCATCTGGCCCGGGCTGCCGTCGAGGGGCTGCTGTGCAGTCTCGCCGACGCCGTGGACGCCTTGGTGGAACTCGGCATTCCGGCTCAGCGAGTGGTCATCGTCGGCGGTGGCGCCAGATCCGAAGCGGTCCGTCGGATCGCGCCCACGGTTTTCGGTTGCCCCGTCGTGGTTCCCGAGCCGAGCGAATTCGTCGCCGACGGCGCCGCCAGGCAGGCCGCATGGGCGTTGAGCGGGGCGATCGACCCTCCACAGTGGAGTGCGCTCACTTCCCGCTGCTACGAGGCACTTCCGGTGCCGTCCGTCCGTGAGCGCTACACGCACGCCCGCGAGCTGGTCCTCGACCGTCCTTGACGGTCACACTCCCAGCGCCCGGCACACCCGCTCGACGTCGGCCGACGTGGTGCGCCAGTTGCTGAAGGCGGCGCGAATGGCCGGCACTCCCTTGTAGACAGTGGGTGTCAGGAAAGCCTCGCCGCTGCGGGACAACGCGTCCAGCACCTCGGGAACCTGGCCGTGCACCGGTGCGAAACAGACCACGTTGAGCCGCACCGGGGCCAGCAGCCGCCACTGCGAGCCGGCGGCGAGCCGCGCGCCCATTTCCTGCGCGCAGGCGATGTTGCGCTCGACGATCTCCCGGTAGCCGGCGCGGCCGTACGCGAAAAGCGCGAACCAGGCCGGCAGTGCGCGTAGCCGGCGGGACGTCTCCGGGGTGAGGTGCATGGGGTCGGGAACCGCGCCGGGCGCGCCGAGATAGGGCGACTGGTTCTCGAACACCCGCACCTGGAGGTCCTGGCGTCGAGTGAACTGCACCGCCGAGTCGTATGGCACGTTCAGCCACTTGTGCAGGTCGACGCAGACCGAATCGGCCTGCTCCCAGCCGTCCAGCAGGCCCGCGTAGGTCGGCGACACCGCCGCGAAGCCGCCGAACGCCGCGTCGACATGCAGCCAGAACTGGTGACGGGCCTTGAGGTCCGCGATGGCTCGGATGTCGTCGAAGTCCACCGTGTTGACCGTGCCGGCATTGGCCACCACGATCGCCGGCCCCTCGGCCAGTTCCCGTTCCAGCGCCGCCACATCCACCGCTTCACGGTCCGCCAGTGTGGGCACGGATATCAGCCGCTTGCGACCGATTCCCAGCACCGACAACGACTTCCCGATACTCGAATGCGGCGTGCCGGACAGCACCCGCACCGGTTCGGTCAGCCCCTCGTCCGTCACCGAGACTCCGCGCAGCGTGCCCAGCCACTCCCGGCCGATGGCCAGCCCGACCAGGTTCGACATCGTCGCACCGGTCACGAACGCGCCCGGCATGTCCAGCCCGAACAGCGATCCCAGCCACGCCACCGCTTCGCGTTCCAGCGCCACCGCCGACGAGCCGACCGAGCCGTGCGCGTTCTGGTCGAGGGTCGAGGTCAGCCAGTCCCCGGCCAGCGCCGCCGGCGTCGAACCACCGGTGACGAAGCCCAGGTAGCGCGGCCCCGCGCTGCTCGCGAACCCCGGCTCCCAGCGCGCGGCAAAGGCCTCCATCGCCGCCCGCAGCCCCGCGCCGGATTCGGGCAAACCCGCCGCGCCAGACGTAGGCAAACCCGTCGCGCCGGGCTCGGGCAACCCCGTCGCATCCGGGTCGAGCACGCCGGCCGCGCTGGATCGGGGCGCGCCTGCCATGACCGCGGCCGGGCGGTCGTCGAGCCCGGCGAGGATGCGGCTCGCGTAGTCACGGGTCTGCGCCAGCAGCTCGGGCAGGTCGGCGAGATCCTCGGCCAGTTTCGCGAACATGGGGTCCAGACTAGGGTGGCCGGTCATGTGGGTGCGGACCGTTGTCACCGCGGTGGCGATCGCCGCCCTGGTCGCGGCCGGGGTCGTGATCGGCCGCGCCACCGCGCCCCCGCCGCCGCTCACGCTGGCCCATGCCGACAACGACACCGACGACGGACCGCCCGCGCCCGGCACCCGCGAGGCCACCGGCCGCAGCGGCAACGCGACCCTGCACGTCGCGGTGTCGCCGGCCAACGGCTGGCTGGGCATCGAGGTCGAGGACGCGTCCGTGCCGACCGGCACCCGCTGCCGGCTGTTCGCGTACGACCACGCGGGCAAGGGCTACGAGGCCGGCGGCTGGGTGCAGAGCGACCAGCCGCCCTTTCCGATCTACGGCGCGGTGACGCTCGACCCCTCGGAGCTGGCCTCGGTCGCCGTGATCGACGACAGCGGCGCGAAGCTGGTCAGTGCCACTATCCCGCCGATGTAAGACCTCAACCCGGTTAAGGGTCTTACGTCGACGTGGGGTCGCCGGTCAGCCAGGTCGTCGTGGTGGTCGCGGTGAAATGGTGGGACGTGGTCGTGGTCCGGTCGGCGGCCCCGGTGCCGGTGGGAGTCGTGGTGACGGTGGTCGTGGTCACGGCCGGTGTGGTGGCGGGCGTCGGCGGGGGAGGTGCGGCGGGTTCGGCTGGGCGGTTGGCGAGCAGCAGCACGGACAGGCCGGCCCCGGCGAGCACGACCAGCGCCCCAGCGGCCGCGCCGCCCCAGCGCAGCAGCCGGATGCGGCGGCCGCGGCGGGCGATGGTGGTCGAGGTGAAGCCCAGCGGCGGCCCGGGCTGGTCACCGGCCCGGGCCAGCAGGGCCCGCACCTTCTCGTCGTCGGGGTCGGCGGAGTCCACGGCTCACCTCCCGTCCGGTGACAGCACGTCGAAATGGGGGCCGAGCCGCCGCCGCAGCGCCGCGACGCCCCGGGCGGCCTGGCTCTTCACGGTGCCGGTGGAGCAGCCGAGTGCCTCGGCGGTCTCCTCGACCGACAGGTCGTTCCAGTAGCGCAGCACGAGCACGGCCCGCTGCCGCGGCGGCACGGTGGCCAGGGCGGCCCGCACCATCAGCCGGTCCTCGGTGTCACCGGTCCCGGTTGGCAGCTCGGGCGGCTGGTGGGTCAGGTGCTCACGCTTGCGCCACAGCCGCCGGTTCTCGGCGAGGAACGTCCGCACCACCACCTTGCGCGCGTAGGCGTCGAGCCCGACGGCCCGCAGCCGGGGCCAGGCCAGATAGAGCTTGGTCATCGCCACCTGCGTGATGTCCTCGGCCCGGTGCCAGTCGCCGCACAGCAGGTACGCGGTCGCCCGCAGGGCATGCGCCCGCGCGGCGAAGTACTCGCTGAAGTCGTCGTCCGTGGCCACCGGAACCGAGTATGCCATCGAAAATCGCGTGCAACCCGCCGGCCTCCCCACGGCATAGGTAAGCCATGACGGGGCGCCGACCGGCGGCGTCCGCCTGCCCTCCGGACGACAATTGACTACCGAACTCATCGCGCCCGACCTGGCCGTGCCGGCCGAGCCGACGGCGAAGCCGCGCCGCATGGCCCGGCACGTGCTGGCCCCGGCCGGCGTCTACCTGGCGGTGCGCCTGATCGGCGTGGCGATCCTGGCCGTGCTGGCCGCCGTGCACGACCGCAACGTGGTGGACGTGCTGAAAGCCTGGGACGGCGACTGGTACCTGTCGATCGCCCGCGACGGCTACGCGGTCAACTTCACCGGCAAGGTGGACGCGGCCGGTCACTTCGACCCGGACACCACGCTGGCCTTCTTCCCGGGATATCCGCTGATCGTCGGCATGCTGGGCCGGCTGACGACGACTGCCTTGCCGCTGGTCGGGGTGGCGGCGAGCCTGATCGCCGGGCTGTTCGCGGCGTACGGCGTGGTGCGGCTGCCCAAGGACCGCCGAGTGGGCCTCATCACGGTCGCACTGTTCGCCTCGACGCCGATGGCGGTCACGTTGTCCATGGTGTACTCGGAGGCCCTGTTCAGCGCGCTGGCCGCGTGGACGCTGGTCGGGGTGCTGGAACGGCGCTGGTGGCTGGCCGCTTCCTGTTGCGCGGCGGCGGGTCTGGTCCGGCCCAGCGCGGGCGTGCTGATCCTGATCGTGTTCGTCGCCGTGATCGTGTACGGCCAGACACCCAAGGCGTGGCTGGCCGCGGCGGTCTGTCCACTTGGGCTGGTCGCCTGGCTCGGCTGGGTCGCCAACCGCACCGGCAGCCTGACCGGCTGGTTCGAGGTGCAGAAGGCCGGCTGGGGCACGGCATTCGACTTCGGCGTCAACACCTGGCAGTTCGTGCGGACGG
Source organism: Kutzneria sp. (assembly GCA_035492655.1). Taxonomy (GTDB): domain Bacteria; phylum Actinomycetota; class Actinomycetes; order Mycobacteriales; family Pseudonocardiaceae; genus Kutzneria. Next base: position 7,052 of record DATJJB010000476.1, read on the forward strand.
TGCTGACCACGGACTCCTCGGTGATGGAGACGGCCAACATGCTGGTCGTGCTGGGCGCGATCGTGTTGTGCGTGGTCGGTGTGCTGCGCAAACAGCCGTGGCCGCTGGTCGCGTACGGCATCGGGCTGGTGGTGATGACGGCCGGCTCCAGCGGCGTCACCTACTCCAAGATGCGGCTGCTGGTGCCGGCGTTCACCCTGCTGATCCCCGTGGCGATCGGACTGAGCCGCCGCCGTAACGGCACCGTGCTGGCCGTTCTCGTCGCGTCCGCGCTGGTCAGCGGGTGGATCGGGGCGTACGCGCTGACCGGCTGGAAGTACGCCATCTGATCAAAAGGGCACCATCTGGCGTCCGGCCTGAACCGGTGCCGGGGTCCGTCCGTGTATGTCGCGAACGGGTTCCGGAACGGCCGGAACCGCCTGCCCCGCCTGGAGAATCCCGATGACCCGCACTGCTGTCGCGTCCGCTGCCGCCCTCATGGCGGCCGGCGCCAAGCTGACCGCCTCCGTCCTCGTCGGCTGATTTCCGATCCTCCACAAAGGACCTCAGTGATGATCTCCAAGGTCGGTCACGCCGTTGCCGCACTGGCCGCCGTCGCGGTGCTGACCAGCGGCGCCAGCGGCCCGCGGCCCGGCGTGGCCGACGCCGGGCTGCCGGTGGCCAATACCGACGGCAGCGCGGTGGACCGGCTGGCCGAGAACGCCGTCGCCGATGTGCTGTCGTTCTGGGAGAAGGAACTTCCGGCCGACGTCGGCAAGGACTTCAAGCCGGTCAAGGGTTTGCTCTCCTATGAGTCGAACGGTCCGGCGCTCAAGGTGTGCAACTCCAGCACCGCCGGCCTGGTCAACGCCTTCTACTGCCTGAGTGACGACACCGTGTCCTGGGACCGCGCGCAGCTGCTGCCGCAGCTCAACGACTCCTTCGGCCCGATGTCCGTGGTCGCGGTGCTGGCCCACGAGCTCGGCCACGCCGTGCAGTTCCGGCTGGGCAGCGTCAACCAGGCCACGCCGACGATCGTCAAGGAGCAGCAGGCCGACTGCTACGCCGGCACGTTCTTCCGTTCCGTCGCCGAAGGCAAGGCGCCGCACTTCCAGCTCTCCACCGGCCCCGGCCTCAACTCGATCATGGCCACGCTGTTCTTCATCCGTGACACCGCCGGCACCAGCGCGCAGGCGGACGGCGCGCACGGCAACGCCTTCGACCGTGTGACCGCGTTCCAGCTCGGCTTCTCCGACGGCGCCAAGCGCTGCGCGCAGATCGACGTGCGCGAGGTGCAGGGCCGGATCACCGAGCAGCAGTTCGACCCCAACGACCAGGATCGCGGCCTGGGCAAGGGAAATCTCCGGGTTAGCGACCAGAGTGCCCTGGGAGACCTGCAAACCACGCTCCAGGCGGCCTTCCCCGGCGTCAAGCCGCAGCTGGTCGCCGGCCAGCCGTCCTGTTCGGACGCCAAGCCGACCTCGCCGGCCTCGTACTGTCCGGACACCAACAAGATCTCACTCGACCTGGCCAACCTGGTCCGGATCGGCACACCGCCCCAGAAGGGGTCCAAGGGAGGCATCGGTGACTTCGCCGCTTTCGCCGAGATCGCGTCGCGGTTCGCACTCGCCGTCGAACACGCGACCGGCCACGCCGTCGACGGTCCGGCGACCGGCCAGCTCACGGCGTGCCTGACCGGCATGTGGGCCGGCACGATCACGCCGCAGCACCAGGGCGCGCTGCAACTGTCGCCCGGTGACCTGGACGAGGCCGTCGGCGAGATGCTGATGGGCGAGAGCCTGATCGCCGCCGACGTGGACGGCGCCACGGTGCCGTCGGGCTTCGCGCGGGTGCAGGCCTTCCGGGACGGGTTCACCTCGACCGGGCCGGCCATCTGCACCAGCAAGTACGGCGC
>DATJJB010000477.1:0-5255 GCA_035492655.1 Kutzneria sp.
GGCCGTGCCGGCGGCGACCGTGGCCGCGCTGGTCACGTACGCGCTGCTGGTGCTGATCGGCGTGCGGCTGTGCTCGATCGGCCTGCGCGCCGGCTACCACCCGGTGTTCGGCCGGGTCGCCTGGCAGGCGTGGACCACCGAGCGGCTGATGAACATGGCCCGCACCACGCTGTTCCCCTTGTACGCCAGCCTGTTCACGCCGGTGTGGCTGCGGGCGCTCGGCATGCGGGTGGGCCGCCGGGTGGAGGCATCCACGGTGCTGGCGCTGCCGTCCATGACCACGGTCGGCGACGGCGCGTTCCTGGCCGACGACACCATGGTCGGCAGCTACGAGCTGGGCGGCGGCTGGCTGCGTATCGCCAACGCGCGCATCGGCAAGCGGGCCTTCCTGGGCAACTCGGGCATGACCGCGCCGGGCCGGGCGGTGCCGAAGCGCGGCCTGGTCGGCGTGCTCTCGTCCACGCCCAAGGGCGCCAAGGCCGGCAGCTCGTACCTGGGCATGCCGCCGATCAAGCTGCCGCGGGCGGTCGAGGACGGCGACCAGAGCCGCACCTTCGACCCGCCGACCAAGCTGGTCGTGGCTCGCGGCCTGGTGGAGATCTGCCGGGTGATCCCGGTGATGGCCTCGGTGGCGCTGGCTGTGCTGGCCCTGTTCGGCATCGCCGGTATCGCCAGTGTGCTCGGCTTCGTGGTCGCGGCCCTGCTCAGCGGCCTGGTCCTGGCCGCGTGCGGCGTGGTCGCGGCGGCGGTGGCGCTGGCCGCGAAGTGGCTGCTGGTCGGCCGGTTCAAGGCGGTCGAGCACCCGCTGTGGAGCTCCTTCGTCTGGCGCAACGAGCTGGCCGACACGTTCGTCGAGGTGCTGGCGGTGCCGTGGCTGGCCGGCTCGGTCGCCGGCACGCCGGTGATGAACGTGTGGCTGCGCGGCCTCGGGGCCCGCATCGGCCGTGGCGCCTGGGTGGAGACATACTGGTTGCCGGAGGCCGACCTGGTCAGTGTCGGCGTGGGCGCGACCGTGAACCGGGGGTGCGTGGTGCAGACCCACCTGTTCCATGATCGAATCATGCGCATGGACGAGGTGACGTTGGCCGCGGGCGCGACGCTCGGCCCGCACGGCATCGTGCTGCCGGGGGCGACCATCGGCGCGGGGACCACGGTCGGACCGGCCTCGCTGGTCATGCGCGGCGAGAGCGTGCCGGCCAACAGCCGCTGGCTGGGCAACCCGATCGCCGCGTGGAGCAAGCGCGGGTGAGGGGCACGATCGGCGCGGACCGCTCCGCCGACTCGTATCTGCCCCAGCACGGCAACGGGGGTTACCGGGTCACGCACTACGACCTGGAGCTGGACTACAAGCCGGGTCCGGGCCGGCTGGCCGGTCGGGCCCGGCTGGCCGCGCAGGCCCGGGCCGACCTGGCCCAGTTCAGCCTTGACCTGCACGGTCTGCGGGTCGAGCGGGTGCTGGTCAACGGCAAGGCGGCCAAGTACAGCCATCGCGGTGACAAGCTGCGGATCACGCCGGCCCGGCCGGTCATGGTCGGCGCGGCGTTCACCGTCGAGGTGCGCTACGTCGGCACGCCCCGGCCGGTGCGCAGCGCGCACTGGGGCGAGATCGGCTGGGAGCAGTTGGAGGACGGCGCGCTGGTGGCCAGCCAGCCGATCGGCGCGCCGTCCTGGTTCCCGTGCAACGACCAGCCCGGTGAGAAGGCCACCTACCGGATCGCGGTGACCACGCCGTCGCCTTACACGGTGGTGGCCAACGGGTCGCTGGTGTCCCGGCGGGTCGGCGGCAGCAGCACCACCTGGGAGTTCGAACAGCTCGCGCCCATGTCCACGTACCTGGCGACGGTGCAGATCGGCCTGTACGCCGAGGTCGAGGTGTCGGCCGGGCAGCGGGCGGCGGTGCCGCCGCGGCTGGTCGGCGTGTTCGGGCACGACTTCGGCCGGCAGCCACAGATCATGGCCGCCTTCGTGAACCTGTTCGGCGCCTACCCGTTCACCGAGTACCACGTGGTGGTGGCGGACGAGGACCTGGACGTGCCGGTGGAGGCCCAGGGGCTGTCCATCTTCGGGGCCAACCACGTGGACGGGCACCGCGGCAGCGAGCACCTGGTCGCGCACGAGCTGGCCCACCAGTGGTTCGGCAACAGCCTGACCATCGCCGACTGGCGGCACATCTGGCTGAACGAGGGGTTCGCCACCTACGCCGAGTGGCTGTGGTCGGAGTCCTCCGGCGGCCTGTCGGCGGCCGTCCTGGCGGCCCGGTCGCACGCCGAGCTGGCCCGCCAGCGTCAGGACATCCGCGTCGGCGATCCCGGTGTGCGGCGCATGTTCGACGACCGCGTCTACCAGCGCGGGGCCGTCACCCTGCACGCGCTGCGGGCCCGGCTCGGCGACGACGCGTTCTTCGCCGTCCTACGGGAGTGGACCGAGAAGCACCGGCACTCGACCGTCACCACCGACAAGTTCATCGCGGTGGCGCAGGAGCACTCGCTCAAGCCGCTTGACCGGTTCTTCCGGTCCTGGCTGCAGGACACCGCGCTCCCCCGCACGATCGACTGAGTTGGGGCGGCGGTCGGCCGCCCCAACCCGCCAGTGTCAGAGCGTCTCCGCCCCGCCGTCGGCCGAGTCGATCTCGTCGATCATCGTGTTCCAGTCCTCGACGGACATGTGTTTCCTCCTTCCTGTCATCGCTTGTCCAACAGGCTCACGAAGTTCAGGTGCTTGCCGGCACGCGACTCCGCGAACTCGTCGGCCCGGGCGCGGCGCAGCCGCACGGGCAGCCGGTGGTGCAGTGCGGCATTGGCGGCGTCGGCCGCCCGGCGCAGATCCTCGTCGGTGCAGTGGACAGCCGGATCCACCAGCACGGTCAGCTCGGTCGTCGTCGCCTGCACGACCTGGAGCCGCTCCACCGGAAACCGCTCGATCAGCTTGACCAGCCGCAACACGTCGGTGCGTGAGCCATCGGGCAGCGTGATCGCCCCGTGCTGGCGGCCGGCGATCAACCGCAGCACCTTCTGCTCCCGTCCGCACGGGCAGCGCTGCGCCGACAGGGCACCGACATCGCCGGTGCGGTAGCGGAGGAACGGCATCACGGTGTTGAACAGGTTCGTCACGACGATGTCGCCCTCGGCGCCGTCGGGCAGTGGCCGGCCGTCGGCGTCGACGATCTCCACCCACACTCGCTCGCCTTCGATGTGGTACGAGCCGAATTCCGGGCACTGGGCCGCGACCGTGCCGGTCTCGTTGACGCCGTAGCAGTCCCGGACCGGTGCCTGGAAGGCGTCCTCGATGGCCGTCCGGCCGGCGTCGGTGAGCTGCTCGCCGAAGGTCTGCACGATCGTCGGGCGCAGGCCGGCGGTCAGGTCCCGCAGCGCCAACGCCCGTGAAGGATGGGTGAACACCACGTCCGGCGCGAATTCCGCGCACCGCCGGGCGATCAGGTCGGGGTCGCTGACGAAACCGAATTCCGCGTAGCGCAGGAAGCCGGCGGCCGGCATCGTGTACTCGAACCACTGGTCGGCCTCGGACTTGAAGGGGCGCAACACCTTTCGGTCCAGCGGCAGCCCGTAGTCGAAGGCTCGCCGCAAGGCCAGCGCGTTCACGTGCACGAAGTGCTCGGAGTTGTGCACGATCTTCAGCGGCACGCCGGTGGTACCGGACGTGACCACCGACGCGCAGTCCTTGGGCTCGATGTCCTCGGCGAAGTGGCCGCGGTAGTCGTCCCGGATCTGCTGTTTGGTCACGGTCGGCAGCCGCGCCAGCGTCTCGAACGGGTCGTCGGCCAGTGCCAAGCCGTGAGCTCGCAACACCGGCACCGTCCGCAGAACCCGGCCGAGCAACGCCGACAATCGCTCACGTTGCAGCTCGCGCAACGAGCCGGTGCGGGCACCGTAGTCCAGAAATGCCTGGTACGTGCGGCTGAACAGCCTCCCCTGCCGCAGGGCATCGGCCGCCAGCGCCTCACGCCGTCCCATGCAACGGCCTCCCCTCCGTCGCAGTCGACCCTAATCGATCAACTGCCGACGCCGAGGGAACAGTCACGCTCGCGAAATTCCCGCACACCCCTGACTACGGAGTCGCCGGCCAGCGCCATGGCGTTGCCCCGCGGTGGCGCTCGACACACCAGGTCGAGCGGCGTCCGCTCGACCCCGAGCCACCACGACGTTTTCCCCTAGAATCGGGGTCGTGAGCCGGCACGAGGTGGAGATCGTCGCACTGCACGTCTCGCCCGAGCATGCCCTCGAGGGCCGCCCGGCCGACGGTCCGCGCCCGGATCCCGGTCCGGTGCAGCGTGATCACGTCGAAGTGCGAGCGGGCCTCGGGCTCGTCGGCGACCGCTACTTCAACCACCGCGCGCACCGCAACGCCGCCGTCACGATCTTCGCGGCGGAGTCGTTGGAGGCGCTGCGGCTCGACCCGCCGCCGGACCCGCACGCGGTGCGCCGCAACATCGTGTTGCGCGGCTTTCCGGTGGACGTGCTGGTGGGTCAGCACTTCACCCTGAACGGGATCCGGTTCGAGGGCCATCGTGCCGCGAATCCGTGCGCGTGGATGGACGTCGTGGTCGCCCCGGGCGCGTTTCGCGGCCTGCGCGGGCACGGCGGTGTCCGTTGTGTGCCGTTGGACGACGGCATTCTCCGGCTCGGCCCGGCGGTGTTGGAAACATCGACGGCCGAGTCGGTGTTGGCGCAAGCATGAGCACACTCCTCTCGCCGTTCACGGTGCGCGGCATGACCGCCCGCAACCGGATCTGGGTGTCGCCGATGTGCCAGTACTCGGCCGTCGACGGCGTGCCCAACGACTGGCATTTCGTGCATCTCGGCCAGTTCGCGACTGGCGGCGCCGGCCTGGTGATGACCGAGGCCGCGGCTGTGTCGCCGGAGGGCCGGATCAGTCCGCGAGACGCCGGTATCTGGAACGACGAGCAGGTGGCCGCCTGGCGGCGCATCATCGACTTCATCCATGGCCAGGGTGCAAAGGCCGGGATCCAGCTCGGACATGCCGGCCGTAAGGCGTCCATGCAGCCGCCGTGGGAGGGCCGCGCGACCGTGCCCGCGGCCGAGGGCGGCTGGCAGTCCGTCGCGCCGAGCGCGGTGGCGTTCGGCGACTACGCCACACCCCGTGAGCTCACCGAGGCGGAGATCCAGGGCGTGGTGGCCGATTTCGCCGCCGGGGCACGGCGTGCGTTGGAGGCGGGCGTGGACGCCATCGAGATCCACGCCGCCCACGGCTATCTGATCCACGAGTTCTATTCGCCG
>DATJJB010000478.1:0-4793 GCA_035492655.1 Kutzneria sp.
TCGAACCAGCCGACGCGGGTGACGTTCGATCCCGTGCCGACCACGGCCGTCCGGCTCGACCTGGACAGCAGCCATCCCGGCGCCGGCAACGGATTCCTCCAGATCGCCGAGCTGACGGCCGGCTGACCGTGAGTGCTCCGCCCATCTGGGCGGAGCACTCAGTGTAGGCTTGAAACGATTCAACGAGAGGTGGGACCATGCTCGAACGGTTGTCCCGGGGTCGGGTCATGGCGTTGGCGGTGGCTGCCGTGGTGGCGGCCACGACAGTGACCGCGTGCGGCGGCGACGCGGGTGGCCCGACGACGCTGCGGTTCGTGTGGTGGGGCAACGAGGACCGGGCCAACGCCACCAAGGCCGCCGTCGCCGAGTTCGAGAAGCGCCATCCGGAGATCAAGGTCGAGACCGAGTACGGCGCCTACGACGCGTACTTCCAGAAGCTGTCCACCCAGGTCGCCGGCGGTGCCGGGCCGGACGTGATGCAGCTGGACCGCGCCACCGTCGGCGAGTACCAGCACCGGCACGTGCTGGCCGACCTCACGGGCACGTCGCTGCACCTCGACAAGATCGACACGAACCTGCTGGCCGGCGGCAGGGTCGACGGCGGCCAGTACGCGGTGCCGGCCGGCCGGACCACACAGATGCTGGTGTTCGACCCGGCCAGGTTCGCCGCCGCCGGCGTGGCCGTGCCGACCAAGGCCGGCGAGAGCTGGAACTGGTCGCAGTTCACCGACGCCATCACCAAGGTCGGCGCGAGCGGCGTGGCCGGCAGCACCGACTTCGGCTGGGCCATCGACTGGTTCGAGGTGTGGCTGCACCAGCACGGCAAGTCGCTCTACGACGGCGGCAAGCTCGGTTTCGACGCGAACGACCTCCAGGCCTTCTGGACGGTGACCGGCTCGCTGCGCGACCGCAAGGGCGTCACCGCGGCGACCGCCACCACCAAGATGGACGGCTCCACGCAGAACTCGGCCCTGGTCGGCAAGCAGTCGGCCTCGGAGATCAACTACGACTCCAGCCTCACCGGCTATCTTTCCTCCTACGGCGGGCAGTTGGCCGCCGCGCCGCTGCCCAGCGACGGCAAGGACACCGGCATGGCCGCGATGCCGCCGGTCTCCTACGCGGTCTCCCAGCGCTCCAGCCACAAGGACGCGGCGGTGCGGCTGCTCGACTTCCTGGTCAACGACCCGGCCGCCGGCAAGATCCTCGGCGCCACCCGGGGTGTGCCGCCCAACCAGGACATCCGCGACCAGGTCTGCGGCTCGGCCACCGGCGCCGACAAGGCCGTCTGCGACTACGAGACGGCGCAGCGGGACAAGGTGGGGCCGGCTTTCGGCGCGTGGCCGACCGGGTCGGCGGCGATCAAGCGGGACTTCCAGCGGACCTACGACGACGTCATCTTCGGCCGGATCGGTCCCGCCGACGGCGCGAAGCGGGTCGTGCAGAACGCCCAGAACTCGTTGTCGTGAGGCGGACGCAGGGGGCGGCGTACCTGTTCCTGTCGCCGTGGATCATCGGGGCGACGCTGTTGACGGTCGGCCCGATGGCGGCCTCGCTCTACCTGTCGCTCACCGACTACGACCTGTTCGACCCGCCCAAGTGGGTGGGGCTGGACAACTACCTGGTCATGTTCACCCGGGACGACCGGTTCTGGGCGGCGGTGAGCACGACCGCCCGCTACGTGCTGCTGTCGGTGCCGCTCAAGCTCGTTCTCGCCCTGGCCGTCGCGCTGCTGCTGAACCGGCCACGGCGTGGCGGCGGCCTGTACCGGTCGGCGTTCTACGCGCCGTCCCTGCTCGGCGCGAGCGTGAGCCTGGCCCTGGTGTGGCGGGCGATGTTCGCCAGCGGTGGCACGGTCGACCGGCTGCTCGCGGCGGTGGGCATCGACACCGGCGGCTGGGTCGACCAGCCCCAGTACGCCCTGTTCGCGCTGGTCGCGTTGGCGGCGTGGCAGTTCGGCGCGCCGATGGTCATCTTCCTGGCCGGCCTCAAGCAGATTCCCCGTGAGCTGTACGAGGCCGCCGCCATCGACGGCGCGAGCCCGGTGCGGCGACTGGTGAGCGTCACGCTGCCGATGTTGTCGCCGGTGATCCTGTTCAACCTGGTGCTGGAGACCATCCACGCGTTCCAGGCGTTCACTGGCGCGTTCGTGGTCAGCGGCGGCCGCGGCGGGCCGAGCGACTCCACGCTGCTCTACACGCTCTACCTCTACCAGCGGGGATTCACCGACTTCCGGATGGGTTACGCGTCGGCGATGGCCTGGGTGCTGCTGGTCGTGGTCGCGGGCGTCACCGTGCTGCTGTTCCGGGGCGCGCGCGGCTGGGTGTTCTACTCGGGGGAGGAGCGATGACGCGAACTGGGGTGTGGCACGTCTTCGTCGTGCTCGTGCTGCTGGTGTTGCTGTATCCGGTGATCTGGCTGGCGAGCACGTCGTTCAAGCCGGCGCAGGAGGTGCTGTCCGGTCTCGCGCTGCTGCCGAAGGTGCCGACCGGCGACAACTACGCCCAGGTGTTCGCCGGCGTCGGTGGTTTCAGCGTGTGGCACTACCTCGGCAACTCGCTGCTGGTGTCGGTCGGCGCGGTGGCGGGCAACGTGATCTCCTGCTCGCTGGCCGCCTATGCCTTCGCGCGCCTGCACTTCCGCGGCCGGGGGCCGATGTTCGGCTTCATGATGGGCACGATCATGCTGCCGCAGCACGTGGTGCTGATCCCGCAGTACGTCATCTTCCAGAAGCTGGGCTTGGTGGACACGTTCTGGCCGCTGGTGCTGCCCAAGTTCCTGGCCACCGACGCGTTCTTCGTGTTCCTGATGGTGCAGTTCATCCGCGGCCTGCCGCGCGAGCTGGACGAGGCGGCGACGCTGGACGGGTGCGGCCCGGTGGGCACGTTCCGGCACGTGGTGCTGCCGCTGCTGCGGCCGGCGTTGGTCACCACCGCGATCTTCACGTTCATCTGGACCTGGAACGACTTCTTCAGCCAGGTGATCTACCTCAACGACCCGAGCCGTTTCACGCTGCCGTTGGCACTGCAGATATTCGTCGACCAGACGACGCAGTCGGCCTTCGGCCCGATGTTCGCGATGTCGGTGCTCGCGCTGGTCCCGATCGGCCTGTTCTTCCTTGCGTTCCAACGTCTCCTGGTGGAAGGCGCGGCGACGTCGGGCTTGAAGGGATGACGCGCTCGCTGGGGCTGTTCGCGGAGGTCGCGTTGATCGGCGTGTTGGTGTGCGTCGCTTCAGTGCCGCTGGTGACTTCGTTGGGCGCGGTGGCGGCGGGATCGGTGCTGTTGGGCGAACTTCTCGAGGACGGCAGGACTCCCACCGTCGGCCGGTTCCTCAGGTTGCTGGGTCGCGCGTTGCGCGACCCGGTGGCGCTGCTGGTGCCCGCTGCACTCCTGGCCGTCGGCACGCTGGATGTGGTGGCGTTGCTGGGCGGCGTTCCCGGCGGCCCGCTGATCGGCCTTGCGCTTCTTGCGGCCTCCGTTGTGGTGCTGCGTAGTGCCGCACGGTGGACGCCCGGCGCGTCGTGGGCCGGCCTGCTCGCCGACCCGCTTCCGTTGCGGGACTGGCGCGGCAGCGCGCTGGTGGCCGTCGCGCTGGTGGCGCTCGTGGTGATTGTCGTGCAGGCCCCGGCGTTCGTCGTCCTGGCACCGGGGCTGCTCGTGCTGGCCACGACCGCCGTGGCTCGCCGACGGTGATCAGGGTGCCTCCTGTGGCGCGACCGCCAGCAGCGAGATGTAGGCCAGGGTGCGCTGGGCGAAGTCGTTGGTGGCGACGGTGCCGGCGGGGATCTCGTCCACCGGCCCGGGGACGGCCGGGCCGGCCACCCGGACGGCCGGCGGCCAGGGCTGCCCGGCCGGATCGGTGACGAACTGCTGCCAGCCCCGCGCCCGGATCGCCGGATCGGCCAGCTGCTCGCCGGCCCACGCCGTCACGCGGGAGTAGATGGTCTTGAACACCCCCGGGTTGAAGTCCCGCCCGTAGCGGGCGATCTTCTCGGCCGACGGCGCCTGCACGTAACGCGCGAAGTCCAGCAGGGTCCGGCGGAACTCCGGCACGTCGACCAGATCGAGCGCCTCCCACAGGATCTGCTCGCCGCAGAACGCCATCGACAGGTTGTAGCCGCCGTCGAAGTCGCCCTTGCCGAAGTTCACCAGGTGGCCGGTGGCCGGGTCGAACCCGACCGCGCCGCCGGCTTCGCCGGTGAACAGCCCGGCCGGGAAGCCGGCGATGTCGCGCATGCCGGTGACGATCCGGTCCCGCCAGCGGGTGTCGCCGGTGCGTTCCCACTCGGTCAGCCAGTTGCTGACCAGCGCGTACCAGTCGGGGCCGATGCGCACCCTGGCCGGCGCCTGGGTCTGCGGCGGCAGCACCTCGCGCAGCGGATCGATCGCCCGCAGCGTGGCGTCGGCCTGCAAGGCGCTCCGGAGCAGGTCGCCGAGCAGCTCGTCGGCGGTGAGGTAGTAGGAGAACCGCTTGGTGTACGACTCGCCGACCCGGGCCTCCTTGGCGCCGTCGCCCCAGTGCGAGACGTTGTGCCGGGAGCCGAGCCCGGCGAACCGTCCGCTGTGGTGCACGTCGACCTCGCTCACGTGCTGCGTCATCGCCCGGGCCAGCCGGAACACCTCGGGCCGGCCGGTGCGCAGGAAGACGTACCACAGGGCCGCGTCGGTGCCGAGTTCCGCGTTGTCCCAGGCGTAGCCGCCGACGTCGTAGCGCCAGCAGTGCCGGTCGGCGTCGTAGGTGTGCATGACGTCGCCGTAGTGCCAGAACCCGTAGAACTCGCGCTGGTCGACCTG
>DATJJB010000479.1:0-21701 GCA_035492655.1 Kutzneria sp.
CGTGGCGAAGGTGTTGTCGACCACCAGCCGCGCCTCGGCCTCGTGCGCGATGCCGGCCAGCGCGGCGATGTCGGCGATGCCCAGCAGCGGGTTGGTCGGCGTCTCGACCCAGATCACCTTGGTCTCCGGGCGAACCGCGGCTCGCACGGCGTCCACATCGGACAGATGCACCGGGGTGTGCTCGACACCCCACTGGCTGAGCACCTTGTCCACCAAGCGGAAGGTGCCGCCGTAGGCGTCGTCCGGGATGATCACGTGGTCGCCCGGGCGGACCAGCGAGCGCAGCGCGATGTCGGAGGCGGCCATGCCGGAGGCGAGCGCCAGCCCGTGCCGGCCGCCCTCCAGTGACGCGAGGCACTCCTCGAGCGCGCTGCGGGTCGGGTTGGCGGTGCGCGAGTACTCGTAGCCGCCGGCCCGCAGCCCGCCGACGCCGTCCTGGGCGAACGTCGAGGTCTGATAGATGGGCACGATGACCGAGCCGGTGTGCGGGTCAGGCTCCTGCCCGGCGTGGATCGCCCTGGTCTCGAAACCGTGTCGGGCGGTGCTGTCCGTCATGCACAGAGCCTACGTTGCGGCACCGACCGCTTTCGAACGCAGATACCCGCCGGTCACGGGCCCGCAGGCGACCACGATCAAGACGATCCCAGCGCACGGGAAACCCGAGGTTCCTTCAGCGCGAACAAAAACGCCGCCGGGCGGTGGAACCACCCGGCGGCGTCGAGATGAGCTACCTCACTGGCCGTAAGGCCCCTGCGGCGGCTGGCCGTAGCCCGGCTGCTGCGGCGGCTGGCCGTAGGGCGAGGGCTGGCCGAACTGCGGGGCCTGCGGGGCGCCGAAGCCACCGGTCGGCGGCTGCTGCTGCGGCGCACCGAACTGCGGCGGCTGCGGCTGGCCGTACTGGCCCGGCTGGGGCTGGCCGTACTGCTGCTGGCCGTACTGCTGCTGAGGCTGGCCGAAGGGCTGGCCCGGCTGCGGCTGGCCGAACTGCTGCTGACCGAACGGCTGGCCGAACTGGCCGTAGCCGCCGGACTGCGGGGACGCACCGGCCTTGGCCGCCATGGCGGCCGAGGTGGACGGCAGCCACCACAGCACCAGCAGGCCGATCGCGAGCACGATCCGGATCAGCGCGCCGACCGCGCCGCTGCCGATCCCGATCAACGAGAAGATGATGCCCAGGCCGAGCAGCACCGAGATGACGATCCGGCCCCAGTTCTGGCCCTGGCCGGCGAACCACGCGCAGGCGGCGACACCGGCGTACACCACGAGCGTGATCACCGCGCTGGTGATGAGCAGACCAGCGCCGCCGTACCGGAGCGAGAACAACGCGATCATCGAGATGATGCCGAGGATCAGACCAACGGCCATCAGGCCGATGGTCGTCCACATCGCGATCGGCAGCGTGTTGGGGCCACCGGTGCCACCGGACACGCCCTGCGCGCCGTAGGAGCCCGGCTGCTGCGTCGCCCACGCCGGCTGCGGCGGGGCGCCGTACGGCTGCTGGCCGAACTGGCCCGGCTGCTGGGGCTGGCCCGGCATACCCGGCTGCGGCTGGCCGAACGGCGGCTGCCCCGGCTGTTGCGGGAAGCCGCCGCTGGCCGGCGCGCCGAACGGCTGCGGCTGCTGGCCGAACGGGCTCTGCTGTTGCGGTCCGGCCGCCGGCTGCCCGAAGGAGGGCTGGGCCGGCATCGGGCCGCTCGGCGGGTTGGCGTACCCGGGCGGGCTGTAGGTCGGCCCGGCCGGCGGCTGCTGGCCGGGCGGCACCACCTGGGTGGAGTCGGCGGGCGGCGGCGGAGGCGTCGTCGCTCCCGGTGACGGCAGGTCGCCCGGCCGCACCACCTGGGTGGCATTGGCGTCCGCGGGGCTGGTGGCCGGCGGCTGGGATCCCGCCCCGACCACCTGCGTGGCCTCCGGGTTCACCGCGGAGTCACCGGTCTCCGGCGGCTGTGGATCACTCATCGGGTTTCCAACCCCCTTGGGCCCTTGACGTCACGTCGCGGGTAACGCTAGCCCATACGCCGGAGCCCCGCCGCACACCTGGCAATACTCATCGACCTGCGAGAAACCCGAGTATGTCGTGCCGGGTGACCACGCCGGCCGGTTTGCCGTCGACGAGCACCATCGCGCCGTCCGCGGCCGACAGCGCGTCCATCGCGACACCGACCGGCTCACCTGCGCCGATGGTCGGCAGCGGCGGCGACATGTGCTGCTCGACGCGGTCGGCCAGCTGCGCCTTTCCGGTGAACAGCGCGTCGAGCAGGTCACGCTCGTTGAGCGCGCCGGCCACCTCGGCCGCCATCACCGGCGGCTCGGCGTTGACCACCGGCATCTGGGACACCTCGAACTCACGCAGGATGGCGATGGCCTCGGCCACCGTCTCGTTCGGATGCACGTGCACCAGCTCGGGCATCGTGCCGTCCTTACGCCGCAGCACGTCGCCCGCGGTCGCGCCGGAGTGGTCCGGGGACAGGAAGCCGTAGGAGGACATCCAGGTGTCGTTGAAGACCTTGGACAGGTAGCCGCGGCCGCCGTCGGGCAGCAGCACCACGATCACGTCGTCCGGGCCGCAGCGGCGGGCCAGCTCGATCGCGGCCGCCGCGGCCATCCCGCAGGAGCCGCCGACCAGCAGGCCCTCCTCGCGGGCCAGCCGCCGGGTCACGTCGAACGAGTCGGCGTCGGAGATCGGGATGATCTCGTCGCAGATGTCGCGGTCGTAGGTGGTCGGCCAGAAGTCCTCGCCGACGCCCTCGACCAGGTAGGGCCGGCCGGTGCCGCCCGAGTACACGGAGCCCTCGGGGTCGGCGCCGATGATCTTGACCCGGCCCTCGGAGACCTCCTTGAGGTACCGCCCGGTGCCGGTGATGGTGCCGCCGGTGCCCACGCCTGCGACGAAGTGGGTGATCTTGCCCTCGGTCTGCCGCCACAGCTCCGGGCCGGTGGAGAAGTAGTGGCTCTCCGGGTTCTGCGGGTTGGCGTACTGGTTGGGCTTCCAGGCGCCGGGGATCTCCCGGACCAGCCGGTCGGAGACGTTGTAGTACGAGTCGGGGTGCTCGGGGGCGACCGCGGTCGGGCACACCACGACCTCGGCGCCGTAGGCCTTGAGCACGTTGCGCTTGTCCTCGCTGACCTTGTCCGGGCAGACGAAGACGCACTTGTAGCCCCGACGCTGGGCGACAAGGGCCAGGCCGACGCCGGTGTTGCCGGAGGTCGGCTCCACGATCGTGCCGCCCGGCTTGAGCTCGCCGGAACGCTCGGCCGCCTCCACCATGCGCAGCGCGATGCGGTCCTTCACGCTGCCGCCGGGGTTGAAGTACTCGACCTTGGCCAGCACCAGCGGCGCCAGGCCTTCGACGAGCGAGTTCAACCGCACCAGCGGGGTGTTGCCGACGAGGTCGACTACGTGATCGACGTACTCCACCGAAGACCCTCTCGTTCCTGCACAGACGTGCCGAAGTCTCGTGAACTGGCCGCAGCCTAACTCGTTCCGGGGAACCATCGGGGCTGTGCGGTGTTAATCCCAATGGAGGAGCCGACGATCTAAGCAGTGGGAAGATGGGACGGGGAGGGTCGGTCATGGGTGCGATGCGGGGACTGCGGTTCATCGTGCTGGCCGCCGGCACGCTCGGCGGGCTGTACGGCGCGGCGTACGGGGTGCTCACCGGGCAGGCCCGGCGGGCGGAGCGGATCATCGGCCCGCCGGTCGCGCCGCCCTGGCTGGCCGACGGCGTCTACCGGCCCGACGGCAGCGGTCCCGTGCCGCCGGCCGAGGAGGACGACGGCCTGCGGTTCGCCATGTTCGGCGACTCCATGGCCGCCGGCCTGGGCGTGGACAGCGCCGAGCAGCTGCCGGCCGTCGTGCTGGCCCGTGGGCTGGCCGAGGAGGCCGACCGGCCCGTGCGCCTGGACACCTACGCCGTCGTCGGCGCCGCCACCCGCGACCTGCCGGCCCAGGTCGAGCAGGCTCTTGTGACGCCTCCTCACGTTGCCGTGATCATCGTCGGCGCCAACGACGTGACCACCCTGACCACCGTGCCGGACGCCATCGACGGCCTCGAACGGGTGATCCGCACCCTCCAGGACGCCGGCTGCGGCGTGGTCGTCGGGACCTGCCCCGATCTGGGCGTGATCCGCCCGATCGCGCAGCCGTTGAAGTCGATCGCGCGGGTGTGGAGCCTGCTGCTGGCCCGGGCCCAGCGCAAGGCCGTTGCCCGGCTCGGGGGCATCCCGGTGCCGCTGGCCGACCTGCTGGCGCCCGAGTTCCTGGCCCGGCCGCGGGAGTTCTTCAGCTCCGACCAGTTCCACCCCAGCGCCGTCGGCTACGACGCGGCCTGCTCCGTGCTGCTGCCGGCCCTGTGCACCGTCGCCGGCGTGTGGACCGGCGGGCCGCTGCCCAAGCTGCCGGTGCGGTCGCCGCTGGCCGAGGCCCGCCGCCCCACCGCCAAGTTCATCGCCCGGGTGAACCTCCGCTTCGGCCGGCCGGTCCGGCAGCTCGCGCCGTAATTCGAGAGCTCGGACACAGTCACGGCCTGGGTTCTGTCGCTAGACTCCGCTGGTTACTACCCAGTAGCGAACCGAAGGAGTTTCGCGATGCCCGAGGCCGTGATCGTCTCCGCAGCCCGTTCCCCGATCGGCCGGGCCGGCAAGGGATCGCTGGTGTCGATCCGCCCGGACGACCTGGCCGTGCAGATGGTGCGCGCGGCGCTGGACAAGGTGCCGGCGCTGGACCCGACGCAGATCGACGACCTGATCATGGGCTGCGGCCTGCCGGGCGGCGAGCAGGGCTACAACATCGGCCGGGTGGTGTCCGTGCTGCTGGGCATGGACCACCTGCCCGGCTGCACGGTGACCCGCTACTGCGCCTCCAGCCTGCAGTCGATCCGGATGGCCTTCCACGCCATCAAGGCCGGCGAGGGCGACGTCTTCGTCTCGGCCGGCGTCGAGACCGTGTCCCGCTTCGCCAAGGGCAGCTCGGACGGCCTGCCGGACACCAAGAACCCGCTGTTCGCCGACGCCGAGGCCCGCACGGTGGCCACCGCCGAGAACAGCGGTGGCCAGTGGCACGACCCGCGCCAGGACGACAACACCCCGGACATCTACATCGCCATGGGCCAGACCGCCGAGAACCTGGCGCTGCTCAAGGACGTCAGCCGCGAGGAGATGGACGAGTTCGGCGTCCGCTCGCAGAACCTGGCCGAGAAGGCGATCGCCGACGGCTTCTGGCAGCGCGAGATCACCCCGGTGACGCTGCCGGACGGCACGGTGGTCTCGGCCGACGACGGCCCGCGCCCCGGCATCACGCTGGAGAAGACGGCCACGCTCAAGCCGGTGTTCCGCCCGGACGGCCGGGTCACCGCGGGTAACTGCTGCCCGCTCAACGACGGCGCGGCGGCCGTGGTCGTGATGAGCGACACCAAGGCCAAGGAGCTGGGCCTGACCCCGCTGGCCCGGATCGTCGCCACCGGCGTCTCCGGCCTGTCGCCGGAGATCATGGGCCTCGGCCCGGTCGAGGCGTCCAAGCGGGCGCTGGCCAAGGCCGGCCTGTCCATCGGCGACATCGACCTGGTCGAGATCAACGAGGCCTTCGCCGCGCAGGTCATCCCGTCCTACCAGGACCTGGGCATCCCGCTGGACAAGCTGAACGTCAACGGCGGCGCGATCGCGGTCGGCCACCCGTTCGGCATGACCGGCGCCCGCATCGCCACCACGCTGATCAACTCGCTGCAGTTCCACGACAAGCAGTTCGGCCTCGAGACGATGTGCGTCGGCGGCGGCCAGGGCATGGCCATGGTGCTGGAGCGCCTGAGCTGATCCCCCCGTTCTGACGATCACAGGCCGGCGTCGACCACGACGCCGGCCTTGTTCGTCACCACGTGCACGGGATTCTTGGTGTGCAACAGCTTGCCGCAGCCGAGGTTGTCGAACGAGCCGGACAGCCGCTGGGCCAGGAACGTGAACAGGTTGCTCGCCGCGCCGGGATCCGGCGACGGGGCGGCCTTGGTGAAGCGGGCGTCCACCTTGGTCCGCTGCAGGCCCGTGCTGAACAGCTGCTTGCAGTAGCCCTGCGGGGTGTCGGTACGGGTGTTGATCGCCGGCATGTCCACGCCGACCCGGTAGAGATTCGTCTTGGTGACACTGGTCTTCGTGCCGTCCAGCACCATCGGGTCGTTGGTCGGCACGAGCGCGACCGGCGCCGCCTGCCGGGTGGCGGCCTGGAGCTCGTCGAGGGCCAGCGAGGTGACCTGCTTGCCGCTGGCCAGGTCGGGCGCGGTGAACGGCGTGCAGCCCAGCGCCGGGTCGACGAAGGCGTCCAGCAGCACGTTGTCGCTGCCGTTGGACAGCTTGGCCCTGGTCTTGGCGCGCACCTTCTGGAAGCCCAGCTTCGACTCGTTGGCCGGCGTGTCCTGCGCGACGCGGCCGTCACGGGCCTGCAGGTACGTCGTGGTGACGTTGTCGCTCTGGTCCTGGTCGACCAGCCCGAAGTCACGGGTGGTCATGCACGGCCGGCCGTCCTTGCCGGTGCCCAGCGGCGGGATGACGAGCTTCTTGCCGGCGATGGCGTTGTTGGCGGCGGCGAAGAACGGCTGCGCGTTGCAGTAGGCGTACTGCCCGAACACGCCGGCCTGGTCGCCGTTCACGCAGGAGCCGGTGTCGCCGCGCAGCGTCAGGTTGGTGCCGTTGAAGCCGAACCAGATGCCGACCACAGCCCCGCGTGGCAGGGCAGGCGGCGTCGGCGCGATCGACGGCTTGCTGCCCTTGTCGATGACCAGCGGGTCGTACACGGACAGCTTGCCGGTGGCCGGGTCGAGAATGGTCGCCTGCACGAAGGCCGACTGGTCGGCGTTGGTCTCGTGGCAGTGGCCGGTGGCCGCGCTCAGCAGGTACGGGGTGGCCAGGCCCTTGGCCGACAAGGGATTGGCCGGCACCTGGAGCGTGCAGTCCGGGTTGGCGATATCGGCCTGGTTGGCCGCCAGCTGCGGATCTCCTTGCACGGCAACGGATGCCACCACGGCCACGGCCGCGGCCAACACCGCCAGCACCGGCGCGCCCAGGGCGAGCCGACTGCGCACGGAGAGTTTGCGCAGTTGGGGCAACATGAACGTCGGCCGGATCGTCTTCCAGCGCATTGGTCTGTCAGTCACGGGTATCTCCTCCACGAGGCCCACTCCACCGATCCGCACTACGCGCCCGGTTCGGTTCGGGTTCACCCGCAACGGAAATCCACCCGTTACAGCGGAAAGCGCCGACATCCTCACGGATGCCGGCGCCTTCTGGCAAGACGTGTCGACTAATTGCGTTGCAACTGGGCCAGCAGGTTCAGGATCTCGACGTAAAGCCAGACCAATGTGACCATCAGGCCGAAGGCGATGAACCACGCGAACCGGGCCGGCGCGCCGGCGCGGATGGCCCGGTCGGCCTGGTCGAAGTCCAGCAGCAGGTTGAACGCGGCGATGCCGATGAACAGCAGGCTGACCACGATGGCCAGCGTGCCGTTGCCGCGCACGCCGAGGTTGAGGCCGAAGAACGACATCAGCAGGTTGAGCACGATCAGCGCGAACGCGCCCATGGTCGCGCCGATGATCCACTTGGTCAGCCGCGGCGTGACCTTGACCGCGCCGGTCCGGTAGACCACCAGCATGGTGGCGAACACCACCACGGTGCCGATGACCGCCTGCACGGCCACGCCCGGCACCAGGAAGTCGATGACCTTGGTGATCGCGCCGAGGAACACGCCCTCGGCGGCGGCGTAGCCCAGGATCAGGGCCGGGTTGGTGGACTGGCGGAAGCTGATGATCAGGGCCAGCACCAGGCCGACGATCGCACCCAGCAGGGCGACGCCCGGTGGCAGGAAGGCGGCCGACAGGCCGCCGACGACGACGGTGGTGCCCAGCGTGGCGGCCGTCTTGGTGACCACGTCGTCGATGGTCATCGGCCGGTCGGCGGCGGTGGGTGGCGCGGACGGGTAGCCGTACCCCGTCTGTTGCTGCCCCTGATACCCGAAGCCCGCGTAGCCGCCCTGGCCGTTGCCGGACAGCTGACGGAACACCGGGTTGCTCGATGTGCGCACCTGGGTCCTCCTGGAACGTGTGGCGCCTACAGCCCGTACAACGGTAACCGTGATCGATCGGTTCCCCTTGAGGCAAAGGTCACTTTACCAAGGTGGACGAACGCGCACTGATCCGATCGGCGTAGCGTTCGACTCCTTCACACCGTATTGACACTCTCGGTGTCCTCGGACATCCTCCCGCTGGCGGCTTGCCCGCCGCCCGCGGGCCAGCCAGGCTCGCAGGGCGGCCTACCACGGCTTTCTCGTTCCGTCGGGGGAACGAGCGGCAGTTGCCGCCGTCGAAGACGTCCGACCTAACGAAGGGCACCGCGCCGCGGGGAAGCGGCACGGCGCCCATGAGGGAGCGCAGGACCGTTATGGGACTGAGCAAACTGGTCGCTGGGGTGACCGGGATCACGATGATGGTGGCCGGCCTGGCCGTGCTGGCGCCGGCCACGGCCAGCGCCGCCAAGCCCGACAACGGGGGCGCCGGCGTGCTGACTCCCGCGCAGCCGTATTCGGACAAGGACTCGAAGCAGACCGACGACTGGCTCGGTCAGTACAAGGTCCAGGGCAAGAACGTGTACTGCATCCGGTGGGAGTTCAGCGCGCCCAAGGCCGACACCGAGTACGTGCCGGACGACAGCCCGCTGGCCGACAAGTGGGGCCACGCGCTCGACCCGAAAACCGTCGCCAAGATCTCCTACCTGTTGCTGCGCTACGGCGCCACCGACGACGACGCCCAGGCCGGGGTGGTGGCCCACCTGCTGCACAGTTACACGGCCAACGGCGACACCGACGCCAAGAAGAACGGCTGGCAGACCGTCGGCTACGACGCCGGGCTGCACCTGCCTTCACTGGATCAGGCCCTCGTGACCAAGATCCAGCAGGACGTCGAGGCCAACTACGGGCCGTGGAAGGGAAGCATCACCGCGCCGACCGACCCGCAGACCATCGGCACGCCGGGCAAGTGGACGGTCGACGTCACGCGGGCCTCGGACGGCACGGGGATCAGTGACGTGCCGGTGAAGCTCACCCTCACCGACGCCAAGGCGGACAAGGACACGGTCAAAACGGGAGCCGATGGCAAGGTGACGGTCGACGTGACGCCGACCGGGCCCAGCCCGCAGGTGCAGATCGATCTGACCGGGCCGGCGGAGAAGCCGATCGTGCAGAAGCCCAAGGTCGACCCGGACAACGTGCAGTGGACGGTCACGACCGGCGGCGAGACGCCGATCAAGGACACCGGCAAGACCACCGCGAAGACCCCGCCGGGCATCGTCAAGGTGACCAAGGTGGACAGCAAGACCAACGCCGGCCTGGCCGGCGTGCAGCTGCGGATCACCGGCAAGGACAAGACGGCCGCGGCGGTGAAGCAGGACGGCACGCCGCTCAACGGCGCCGACGGCAAGCCGCTGGTCGTCACGACCGGCGCGGACGGCACGGCGACCATCGACAACATCCAGACGCCGCAGGACATCTGTCTGGTCGAGGTGGCCGCGCCGACCGGCTACGACGAGAGCTTCAACGCCTCGTCGCCGCCGAGCGTCTGCGGTTCGATCGAGCCCGGCAAGACGCTGGCTCTGCAACTGGCCAACACACCGAACACGCCGACGGTGCCGGTCACGATCCCGGCCGGCGGCTCGCCGATGGTCGCCGACGCGGCCACCGTCACCCAGCTCGACCCGGCCGCGCTGGCCGGCGTCGGCGGCCTTCTGGTGATCGCCCTCGGCGGCGTCGGCCTGCTGCTGCGCCGCCGTCGACTCGGCTCGCGTGGGTAGGCACCGCGCATCGGGAACCCGCTGGCCGGTCTCGGCCGGCGGGTTCCCCGTCGCGGGCCGCTCCCGGTACCGCAACCCGTCCGCCGCGGCCGGCACGGCCGTCAGCGGCGCGCTCGGGCTGACGATGATCGTGGTGGCGGCCGGCGCGACGCTGGCCGGTCAACCGGTGGCGGGCTCGCCGATGCCGGTCGGCCACACCCAGACCGTCGATCCACAGGCCAATCCGGCCCCGCTGGCCATCGCGCCGTCTTCGACGGCCCAACCGCCGCCGGCTCAGACTTCCGCTACTCCGCAACCGCCCGCGCCGAACACCGTGCTGCTGCCCAAGGGCGGCCGCGCCTCGCTCGTACGCAGCGGTGTCGCTGGCGACGGCACGCTCCAGATCCCCAACGGCGTGAGCAAGGCGGCGCTCTGGGGCGCGGCCCTGGACGGGTCGTCCGGGGCGACGCTGATCGCCGGGCACATCAACTGGGCCGGTGTCGCCGGACCGTTCGCCGAGCTGTGGGGCGCGCAGGCCGGGCAGACGGTCACCGTCGTCGACGCCAACGGCAAGCGGCTGACCTTCGCCGTGGACCAGGTTCTGACCGTGGACAAGGACAATCTCCCGCAGCACGCGGACGAGCTGTTCGGGCAGACCGGCCCGCACCGGTTGGTGCTGGTCACCTGCGGTGGCCAGTGGGTCGGCGGCGCGCTGGGCTACGACGAGAACCGTGTGGTGATCGCGCACCCCGTGTCCTGACGACAACCAAGACCGGTGCTGCGTCGTCTCACCGGTCATGGGGCTCAGGCAGAGGTGGGGTTGGCTGACGACCGCGGTGGCGATGGTGCTCGCCGTGGTCGTCGTGATCGTGATGGGACAGGGATCGGGACAGCAGACGAACGCATCGGCGGGCGCGACCACCACGACCGATCCGGGCCCGATCACGCCGGCTGGCCAGGCCACCCCCGCGGGCGCCACCCCGACACTGCCGCCGCCGACCGGCCAGCAGCCGGCATGGATGCACAAGCTCAAGCCGGGCGAGAAGCCGCCGCAGTTCATCCTGTTCTCCTTCGACGGCGGCGCGTCCGGCCCGCACTGGCAGAGCCTGCTGCCGATCGCCGAGCGGACCGGCGCCAAGGTGACGGCGATGCTGTCCGGGCCGTACCTGATCCCGGACCGCGAGGCCAGCGAGTACACCGGGCCCGGGCATCCCAAGGGCGCGAGCGAGATCGGCTTCGGCGGCTCGGACGCCGACATCACCACCCGCGTCGGCTACCTGAATCGGGCACTGGCCGACGGCATGGAGTTCGGCACGCACTACAACGGCCACTTCTGCCAGGGCTTCGAGCCCAGCGTCGGGTCCTGGTCGACCGCGGGCTGGAACACCGAGCTGGACCAGTTCTTCGCGTTCCTGAAGGAGATCGACGGCAAGGGCCTGAAGATCACCCCGGACATGATCAAGGGCGGCCGCACGCCGTGCCTTGAAGGCAACTGGGACCAACTGTTCCCGTCGATGAAGTCGCACGGTTTCGTCTATGACACCAGCCATGTCTCCTACGGCGTGACCTGGCCGACGGTGGACCGCGGGCTGTGGGAGTTCCCGCTGCCCGAGGTGCGGATACCCGCGATGGACAAGAACGTGGTGATGATGGACTTCAACTTCTGGTACCTGCTGGACGGGGCCAAGGAGGACGACGCCGCGCGGGCGCCGGAGTTCACGCCGATCGTGCTGGACACCTATCGGTCGGTGTACCAGACGGTGTTCAACGGCAACCGGGCCCCGATGGTGATCGCCAACCACTTCAACGACTGGGCCGGCGGCGCCTTCTCCGGCGCGGTCGAGCAGTTCATGGGCGAGACCTGCGGCAAGCCGGACACCGTGTGCGCCACCTACAGCGAGATCATCCACTGGCTCCAGTTGCAGGACCCGGCCGTGCTGGACGCGCTGCGCGGGCTGCCGGTCGCGCACAACTGACCCGGTGATCCGACGAAAGTTTCCGTGTGGACGGTCGGAAGGTGTCTAGCCGGGAGCCGTAGAAAGGGCTTACTGTGGAGCTCCGCCGCGCCCTTGCCCAGTCGTACAAGGAGTGAGCGATGTCCGTGCAGAAGACCGTCAAGCGCGCCGCGAAGACCGCGCCGAAGCCCGCCCGCCGCACGTGGGTCAAGCCCGACTTCAACGACTACGACACCCCGATGGAGGTCACCGCGTACGCCGCGCGGGCCTGACCTGTCAAGTTCTGGTGTTCGGAAAGGACCATTCCACGCGCTCAACGTGAGGAATGGTCCTTTCACCCACGCCCATCGAGGAGTCGATCATGCTGGCGGCCGAGGACTTCATCGCCGAGCTGCGGGCCCTGGCCCCGCGCTACTGGCACGACCACCCGTTCCACCTGCGCCTGCACGAGGGCAGCCTCAGCCGTGAGGAACTCCAGCTGTGGGCGGCCAATCGCTGGTACTACCAGCGCAGCCTGCCGCAGAAGGACGCCGCCATCCTGGCCAACTGCCCGTTACCGCAGGTCAGGCGGTACTGGATGGAGCGGATCGTCTACCACGACGGCACCCGCGACGGCGAGGGCGGCGCGGAGAACTGGCTGCGGATGGCCGAGGCGGTCGGCCTGGACCGGGCCGAGGTGCTGGACGAGCGGCACGTGTTGCCGGGCGTGCGGTTCGCGGTCGACGCCTACGTGAACTTCGCTCGCACCAAACCGTGGGTGGAGTCGATCGCCTCCGGGCTGACCGAGATGTTCTCCCCCGGCCTGATGAAGCGGCGGCTGGCCGATATGCGGCAACAGTATCCATGGATCGGCGAGGACGGCTTCGCCTACTTCGTGTCCCGGCTGACCGTGATCGCCGGCGAGGGCAAGTCCACTTTGGACATCGTCGTCGAGCACGCCAGGACGTTGGAGCAGCAACAGGCCTGCGTGGCCGCGCTGGCGTTCAAGTGCGATGTGCTGCAAGCGATCCTGGACGCGGTGGACTACCACTCATGACGTCCATCGACTCCGTGCCCCGCGTGCGACGGGGTGTGCGGTGCACGTACGACAAGACCAGGAACAGCGATGTCGTGCTGTTCCCGGAAGGCGTGCTGCTGTTGAACGAGACCGCCGCGGCCGTGGTGTCGCGGTGCGACGGCTCGTCCAGTGTCGGCGACATCGCGCTGTCGCTGGCCGACGAATTCGACGGTGTGCAGCCGGATGACGTGATCGAGTTGGTGGACCGGTTGGTGACGCGGCGGGTGGTGGACGTTGACTGAGGCTCCTCTCGGCCTGCTGGCCGAGCTGACCCACCGGTGTCCGCTGCACTGCCCGTACTGCTCCAATCCGGTCGAGCTGGTACAGCGGGCCGATGAGCTGGACACCGCTATCTGGCAACGGGTTTTCGATGAGGCCCGGGAACTCGGCGTGCTCCAGACGCACCTGTCCGGCGGGGAACCGTTGGCCCGCCCCGACCTGCCCGAGTTGTTGGGTCACGCCAGCGGTCTCGGCTGCTACACCAACCTCGTCACCAGCGGACTCGGACTGACCGCTGACCGGTTGGCCGACCTGGTCGATCGCGGGCTGGATCACGTGCAGCTGTCCGTACAGGACTCGGATCGCTCGAACGCCAACCTGATCGCCGGCGTGAAAGGTTACGACCGTAAGCTTTCAGCAGCCAGGTTGATCAAGGACGCCCAGTTGCCCTTGACGGTGAACGCCGTGATGCACAAGGCGAATCTCGACCACATCGGCGGGATCATCGCGCTGGCCGAGGAAATGGGCGCGGACCGGCTGGAGTTGGCCAACACCCAGTACTACGGCTGGGCCCTGCGCAACCGGGCCGCGCTGCTGCCCACCCGCGAGCAGCTCGCCGCCGCCGGACCCGTTGTGCGACAGGCACAGGAGCGGTTGGCCGGGCAGATGGAGATCGTCTACGTCATCGCCGACTACCACGAGGCCAACCCCAAACCCTGCATGTACGGCTGGGGTTCGCGGCAGCTCACGGTCGCCCCCAACGGCGATGTGCTGCCCTGCCCGGCGGCCAGCGTGATCACCTCGCTGCCGGTGCAGAACGTCACTCGCTCGTCGCTTTCCGAGATCTGGTACGACTCCGAGACCTTCAACGCCTTCCGCAGCACCGAGTGGATGCGGGAGCCCTGCCTTTCCTGCCCCCGCAAGGAGATCGACTTCGGCGGCTGCCGCTGCCAGGCGTTCCAGCTCACCGGTGACGCCGCCGCCACCGATCCCGTCTGCACCTTGTCCCCCGATCATGGCCTCGTACAGGACATCCTGGCCACGGAGATCGTCGAGGCGCGGCCCGCCTTCGCCATGCGGCGGTCCGTGTGAGGGTTGTCGTCCTCGGCACCGCCGCCGGTGGCGGCTTCCCGCAGTGGAACTGCGCCTGCTCCCTGTGCGTACGGGGTCGCTCCGGCGCGTTGCCGTCCCGTACCCAGGACTGCCTCGCCGTCAGCGGCAACGGCTCCGACTGGTGGCTGCTCAACGCCTCCCCCGACATTCGCCAGCAGCTCTTGGCATCTCCAGCCTTCGCCCCCGGCCCCGGCCGCCGCGACACCCCTGTCCGCGGCGTCCTGCTCACCTCCGCCGAACTCGACCACTGCATCGGCGTCTTCTCCCTTCGTGAGGGCGGCGGTCAGCATCTGTACGCCCCCGCCAACGCTGTGACCGCTCTTCGCTCCCCTCTCGGCCTCGGTCCCGCCCTCGACCTCTACGCCGGTTGGTCGTGGCACGAGGCCGTTCCCGGCGAGCCGTTCGAGCTGGCCGGCTTGACCGCCACCGCCCACCCCGTCGGCGTCAAACGCCCCAAGTACGCCCCTGCACTGCCCGGCCCTTGGGTCGTCGCCTACCGCCTCCACGACCCCGCCACCGGCGGCACCCTCCTCTACGCCCCTTGCCTCGCCTCCTGGTCCTTGGAGTTCGAGGCGCTGCTCGACGGCGTCGACTGCCTCTTCCTCGACGGCACCTTCTGCTCTCCCGACGAGATGGGCATCCGCACCGGCGATCCCAAGGGCCAGTCCGCCATGGGGCACCTCCCTGTCCTCGGCGACACCGGCAGCCTCGCCCACCTCCGCCGCTTCCCGCAGCTGCGCCGGATCTACACCCACCTCAACAACACCAACCCCCTGCTCGACCCGGCCTCCCCCGAGTCCGCCGAGATCACCGCCGCCGGCGTCGAGGTCCTTGCCGATGGCACGGCCGTCAGCCTCTGAAAGTTGAGCCCACCCGGCTAAGGTTTGTGCGTTGAGTCTCCATGTGCGCGCATAGTTGACTCCAGGATGCTCAAGTCTGGAGGGTGGCCATGGCACGCGCGGTCGGCATCGATCTGGGGACGACGAACTCGGTGGTGGCGGTGCTGGAAGGCGGGGAACCGACGGTGATCGCGAACGCTGAGGGGGCGCGAACGACGCCGTCGGTGGTGGCGTTCGCCCGCAACGGGGAGGTGCTGGTCGGCCAGCCGGCGAAGAACCAGGCGATCACGAACGTGGAGCGCACGGTGCGTTCGGTGAAGCGGCGGATGGGCACGGACTGGCGACACGAGGACTACACGGCGCAGGAGATCTCGGCCCGGGTGCTGATGAAGCTGAAGCGCGACGCCGAGGCGTACCTGGGAGAGGAGGTCACCGACGCGGTGATCACGGTGCCGGCGTACTTCGAGGACGCGCAGCGGCAGGCGACCAAGGAAGCGGGGCGGATCGCCGGCCTCACCGTGCTGCGCATCGTCAACGAGCCGACGTCGGCGGCGCTGGCCTATGGCCTGAACAAGGGCTCCGACGAACAGACGATCCTGGTTTTCGACCTGGGCGGCGGCACATTCGACGTGTCACTGCTCGAGCTGGGCGACGGCGTGGTGGAGGTGAAGGCCACCAGCGGGGACAACGATCTCGGCGGGGACGACTGGGACCAGCGCATCGTCGACCTGCTGCTGAGCCGCTTCGCGGTCGACCTGAGCCGGGACAAGATGGCGATGCAGCGGATCAGGGAAGCGGCGGAGAAGGCCAAGATCGAGCTGTCGGCGTCGGCGACCTCGACGATCAACCTGCCCTACCTCTCCGTCGACGGCGAAAGGAACCCGCTGTTCCTCGACGAGACGATCAGCCGCGCCGAGTTCGAGCGCATCAGCAAGGACTTGCTGGACCGCTGCCGGGCGCCGGTCGAGAAGGTGCTCAAGGACGCGGGCGTCACGACCGAGGACATCGACCACGTGGTGCTGGTCGGCGGTTCGACCCGGATGCCGGCGGTGACGGCGCTGGTCCGCGAGCTGACCGGCCGGGAGCCGAACAAGGGCGTGCACCCGGACGAGGTGGTGGCGCTGGGCGCGGCGTTGCAGGCCGGTGTGGTGACGGGCGAGGTCAAGGACGTGCTGCTGCTCGATGTCACGCCGTTGTCGCTCGGCATCGAGACGCTCGGCGGCGTGATGACCAAGCTGATCGAGCGCAACACCACGATCCCGACCAGTCGCACGGAGGTCGTGACGACCGCGGGCGACAACTACACGTCCATCCCGGTGCAGGTGTACCAGGGCGAACGCCCGATGACGGCGGACAACAAGCGGCTGGGCATGTTCGAGCTGACCGGCCTCGCGCCGGCGCCCCGCGGCGTGCCGCGCATCGAGGTGCGCTTCGACATCGACGTGAACGGCATCGTCCAGGTGTCGGCCAAGGACCTGGACACCGGCGCCGAGCAGTCGATGACGATCACCGGCGGGTCGGCGCTGCCGGCCGACGAGATCGAGCGCATGATCCGCGACGCCGAGGAACACGCCGCCGAGGACAGCAGGCGCCGTGCGGAGGCTGAGCTGCGCAACACAGCGGAATCGTTGCTACACAACGCCGATGCGTACCCGCCGGAGCAGATCGAGGCCGTGCGCAAGGCGCTCGACGACGGCGACATGGACTCTCTCGAAGCAGCGCTACGCCGGTGACCGAGACGACGCCGGTGTACTCGATCTCGGCGGCGGCCGAGCTGGTCGGGCTGCATCCGCAGACCCTGCGCACGTACGAGGCGCACGGCCTGATTCGCCCGTACCGCGCGGACAGCGGCCAGCGTCGCTACTCGGTTCGTGACATCGAGCGGCTGCGCCAGATCCGCGACCTGTCACAGCGCGAGGGCATCAACACGGCCGGCATCCGCCGCATCATCGAGCTCCAGGAGCTGTTGCTACGGCTGCAAACCGCACTCGGCGGCCGCTGAGCTGTGGTTAGCTCGGCGGCGTGCGTGTAGTGATCGCGGAAGACCTGCTGCTGCTCCGGGACGGCCTGATCCGGCTGTTGCAGGCGCACGGCTTCGAGGTCGTGGCGGCTGTGGAGTCCGGGCCGGAGCTGCTGGCGGCGCTGACCGACCACCAGCCGGACGTGGCGGTGGTGGACGTGCGGCTGCCGCCGACCTTCACCGACGAGGGCCTGCGGGCGGCGATCGAGGCCCGGCGGACGAGGCCGGGACTGCCGGTGCTGGTGCTGTCGCAGTACGTGGAGCAGCTGTATGCCCGCGAACTGCTGTCCGACCGCAGCGGCGGCGTCGGCTACCTGCTGAAGGACCGCATCTCGGACGTGAAGCAGTTCATCGACGCAGTGCGCCGGGTGGCCGACGGCGGCACGGCGATGGACCCGGAGGTGGTGGCCCAGCTGCTGAGCAGCCGCGAGCGGGACGCCCCGATCGGATCGCTGACACCGCGGGAGAAGGAGGTGCTCGGGCTGATGGCCGAGGGCCGCTCCAACGCCGCGATCGCCGGTCGGCTGTTCGTCACCGAGAAGGCGGTCGGCAAGCACACCAACAACATCTTCACCAAGCTCAACCTGCACCAGCACGAGGACGACAACCGGCGGGTGCTGGCCGTGCTGGCCTATCTGAACGGTTGATTCACGCTTTCGGGTGGCGTGGCAGGTAGGGTCATACCCGGTGTGCCGGGAAGTCTGGTCGGCGGTGGTTGGTGACCCCGACGAAAGGCGTGCCCGCGATGCAGAGCGTGGAAACCGTGCTCCTGCTGGTGGTGCTGGCGACCGTGGTCGCCACGTTCGCCCGGCGGCTGAGCATTCCCGCGCCGTCGCTGCTCGTGGTGGCCGGCGTGGTCGTGGGGCTGCTGCCCGGCGTGCCGGAGATCCGCGCGACGCCGGAGCTGGTCAGCCTGGTCGTGCTGCCACCGCTGATCTACGCGGCCGGCGAGGAGATGCCGTGGCGGGACCTGCGCGCGGTGTGGCGGCCGGTCACCGTGCTGGCGATCGGCCTGGTGCTGGCCTCGGCCGGCGTGGTCGGGCTGGTGGCGGCCGCCGTCGCGCCGCTGCCGGCCAGCATGGCGTTCGTGCTCGGGGCGGTGTTGGCCAGCACCGACCCGGTCGCGGTCAGCGCGCTCGGTCGACGGTTGTCGCTGCCGCCGCGGATCCGGGTGCTGGTGCAGGCCGAGAGTCTGTTCAACGACGCCACCAGCCTCGTGCTGTTCCGGCTGGCCGTGCTGGCGGCGATCGCCGGCGGGGCCGTGTCGTTCGAGTCCATCGCCGGCGAGTTCGTGCTGCTGGCCGGCGGTGGCGTGCTCGTCGGGCTGGTGGTCGCGGCCGGCATCTGGCTGATCCGGCGGCGCACCGTGGATCCCGTGCTGGAGACCGTGATCGCGCTGGTCAGCCCGTATTCGGCCTACGTGCTCGCGGAGGCGGTCGGCGGCTCCGGCGTGACCGCCGTGGTGGTGTGCAGCATCGTGCTCGGCGCACAGACGCCGAAGATCACCACCGCGCACATCCGGCTCCAGGTCGACGCCGTGTACGGCACCGTCATCTTCATCCTGGAGAGCGCCGTGTTCGGGCTCATCGGGCTCCAACTGCCTTATCTGGTACGGGCACTGGCCGGCTCCGATCCCGGCTGGCCGTGGCAGGCGCTGGTGATCACCGCCGCGCTGATCGCCATCCGGTTCCTGTGGGTGTTCCCGCTCGGCTGGCTCATGCAGATCCGGCGCGGCAACAAGCGGCTCAACTGGCGTACGTCCACAGTGGTCTCCTGGGCCGGGGCGCGCGGCGTGGTGCCGCTGGCCGCCGTGCTGTCCATTCCGCTGCTGGCCGACGACGGCCAACCCGTGCCGCAGCGCGACCTCGTGCTGGCCCTGGCCACCACCGTCATCGTGATCACCTTGGTGGCGCAGGGTTTCACCCTCGCGCCGCTGGTCAGAAGGGCCGGCATCGCCCGTACGCCGGCCGAGGCCCGCAAGGAGCAGGACGTCGCCAACATGCGGCTGGCCGAGGCCGGTCTCGCGCACCTTGAGCAGCTCTACGACCTGGAGACCGCGCCGCACGAGGTGCTCGACCGGCTCCGCCAGGCGCTGCTGGCCCGGATCGACCACGGCCACAACCCGGAGGATCCGCCTGGCTCCTCCGCCACCACCATCTACCGCCAGCTGCGCCGCGACCTGCTCGCCGTGGAAATGGCTGAGCTGGCCCGGCTTTTCGACGACGGCACCATCGACGACAACACCCGCCGCCGGCTGCAACGCACCCTCGACCTGGAGGACGCCCGCCTCGGCGACGACCCGTGAGCCCGGGAGACATTCCCGATCCACTGGGAGCACACCCCTGGTGTCCGGGCCTGGGTGTGGTTTTCCCTTGAGCCACGCGAAAGATCGTCACTCTGCTGGCCTCGGCCGACCTGCTGTCGGGCTCGACCGTGTGCACCGGGGGCTCCCTGACCATCGCCCCGAACTCGTCGGACATCATCTGGGGCCACCGGGTGCAGGACCCGGCCTGTGGGCAGAACTGTATCGGCCGCGGCCACCTCTTCTCGGCCAACTGGAGCTTCTACACGTACAGCCCGTGACCGGGAAGAACGCCCGGAACACATTCACCTACGGCCGGTGAGTCACGCGCCGATGTAGGTCAGCAGGAACTCGGCGATGCCGAGCACGGCCGCGGTGGACTCGGGGATGTCAGGCACGAAGACGTGCCAGAAGTGCATGAGGTCGGGCCAGATCTCCAGGTTGGCGCGACCGCCGGCGGCCAGCACGCCGGCGACGAGGACGCGGGCGTCGTCGACGAGGACCTCACGGTCGGCGGCGTGCACCATGAGGGGCGCGAGGCCGGAGAGGTCGGCGAACAGGGGCGAGGCGAGGGGCTCACGGGGGTCGGCCTCGCCGAGGTAGTCGGTGGCGGCGGCAAGCGCTTGCGCACGGCTGTAGATGGGGTCGTCCTCGGCGAACTTGTCGTACGACTCGCTGCTCGCGGTGAGATCGAACAGCGGGCTCAGGCAGGCGCCGGCGGCGGGCTGCGGTAAGCCGAGATCGCGGGCGGCGAGCATGGTGGCCACGACCAGGCCGCCGCCGGCGGTGTCGCCGAGCAGCACCACCCGTCCCGGCGAATAACCCTCGGCCAGCAGCCACTTGTAGGCCTGCACGGCGTCCTCGACGGCCGACGGGAACGGGTGTTCCGGGGCGAGCCGATAATCCGGCAGCAGCGCCGGCATGCCCATCACGGACGCGAAGTGCGAGGCGAAGCCGCTGAACGCGCCGGCCGAGCCGGCCCGGTAACCGCCGCCGTGCAGGTAGAGCAGCACCCGGTCCATCGCGCCGCCCTGCGGTCGGACCCACACCGCCGGGCAGCCGCCGGCGTCGGTCTCGCCGGTGAGCACGCCGTCGGCCAACGGGATCGAGCCCAGCGCCAGGTCCATCGATTCGCGTGCCTGCCGCACGCCGGCCGAGCCGGCGGCCGGCTCGGGCCGTGGACTGGCCCGGATCGCCGTGATCAGCGCCTCGAACTCGGGAC
Source organism: Kutzneria sp. (assembly GCA_035492655.1). Lineage (GTDB taxonomy): Bacteria > Actinomycetota > Actinomycetes > Mycobacteriales > Pseudonocardiaceae > Kutzneria. Next base: position 20,529 of record DATJJB010000479.1, read on the forward strand.
TGGGCATCGCGTCATCTCTACGGGAGCAGGGAGACGAACCTACATCAGCCCGGCCTCAACTTCGTGACGCCCGTCACCAGGGCGAATGAAAGTGCGCCGAACACGGCGCGTCCGCTTGACGTTTCACGTGAAGCAGGACTTGCCGCTACCGAAAACATGGCCCATAATCGGTAGTCAATACACGGGGAGGTTGTCATGTCGGTGGCCGCCGAGAAAGAGCAGACCGAGCGGCTGCTGGCCAACGTCGAAGCGATCGAAGAGGTCGCCGGCACGCTGCCCAGCGGCGCCCCCGGGCGCAGCAAGCTGTACGACGTCGCGGACAACCTGCTGGCCACGGCCATGCCGATCCGCCCGGTGGTGGCGGCCGGCCTGCTCGACCTGACCGAGAAGACGGTACGCGCCTGGGCCAGCGAGGGCGTGCTGCTGGTCAGCGAGCAGGAGCCGACCATGCGCCTCGAACCCCGCCGGGTGCACGAGGTCATGCACCTGGTCCGCGAGATCCGCCGGATCGGCCGCACCCGCGGCCTGCTGGACGAGGTGCACCGCCGGCTGAGCGACCAGGCCCTGCTGGAACGCGACGACCTCGTCGAGAGCCTGGACCAGGTCGTACGGGGCGAGGGAACGGTCGTGCGCGCAGGGACGACGATCACTGAGTGATCGAAGTAGTCGAGACCCGCGTCGCCTCGGCGCAGGCCGCGCTGCTGCGTGGCCCGGCCCGCAAGGCCTACGAGTCCTTCCTTGACGAGCTCGCCCACCGCGGCTGCGCCGCCCTGGGCTACCGCGTCACGGGTCCCGCCCCGCTGCCCCGGCTGTGCGTGCGCCACCTACGCGACAACGACCGCGTCGTGGTGGCCTTCGAGGGCCCTGAACGGGCCTGGATCGTGCTCGTCGGTCCGCACGAGCACACCGACCCCGGCCGCAACGTCTACGACGCCCTCTACCACCTGGCCGGCACCTGGCCCACCGACAACACCCGCCGCACCAAGCCCAGCTGCTGCGACCCCCGCACCGGCACACCCCCGTCGGCCGACGCCGAGGTGATCGACGACCTGGTCCGCCGGGCCCGCTCGCTGGCCCGCGGCAGCCGCCGGCTCTGGTCACTCGGCGGCCCGGGAACGTTCCCCTAACGGGTGAACGCCGACAGCCTGTCAGCGCCGGAATTACTCTCTGTGC
>DATJJB010000480.1:0-7482 GCA_035492655.1 Kutzneria sp.
GGTCGTGATGCCGATGAAGGTGCCGAGCATGGTCAGCGCGGTCCGCACCGGCCGCGATGCCACGCCGGCCAGCGCCTCGTCGCCGAGATCGATCAGTCGCACAGCCGGCCGTCCTCGATCCGCACCTGCCGCTGCGCGCGCCGGCTGACCTGCTCGTCATGGGTGATCACGATCAGCGTGACGCCCTGCGCCGCCAGCTCGTCGAACAGGTCCAGCACGCCGGAAGTGTTGGCGCGGTCCAGGTTTCCGGTCGGCTCGTCGCACAGCAGCAGCGCGGGCCGCCCCAGCAGTGCGCGGGCGATGGCCACCCGCTGGCGTTCGCCGCCGGACAGCTTGTCCGGCCGGAAACCCTTGCGGTGCCACAATCCCACCTGCTCCAACGCCTGCGAAGCCCGCTCCGACCGGTGTTTCCGGTCGGCCTTGCCGTACAACTCGGCCATGGCGACGTTGTCGGCGGCGCTGCGGTAGGAGAGCAGGTGGAAGGACTGGAAGACGAAGCCGATCCGGCTGCCGCGCAAGGAGGTGCGCTCCCGGTCGCTCAACCCGGCGGTCTCCACCCCGTCCAGCTGGTAGCTGCCGGAGGTCGGCCGGTCCAGCAGCCCCAACGTGTTCAGCAGCGTCGACTTGCCGGAGCCGGAGGCGCCGACGATCGACACGTACTCGCCGCGCCGCACCGTCAGCTGGACGTCCGTCAGGGCCTGCACTGGCGGATCGGCCGGGAAGACCCGGCCCACGCCGTCCAGCTTGATGACCTCGTCGGTCACTTGCTGCCCACCACCACTCGGTCGCCCTCGGCCAGGCCGGTCGCCGAGACCTCGACCAGGCCGTTCGCGGTCAGGCCCACCCGCACCGGCACGTCCCGCACCTGGCCGTCCCTGCGCTGCACCTGCACCCGGGTCGAGCCGTCCTGGCTGGTCGCCACGGCCGCGACCGGCACCACCAGCACGTCGCCGTTGGTCTTGCCGACCTCGATGTCGATCTTCGCCGCCTTGTTGGCGTAGGCCGCGAGCGCGGCCGGGTCCTGGGCGGTAAGCCGCATCGGCGTGGCGTCCGAAGTGGACTGTTGCTGCTGCGGTTGTTGTTGCTGCTGGTTGTTGGGCTGCACGGGCTGGTCGGTGGGCGGCGGCGCGGCGTCCTTGCCGAGAGCGTCCACCTTGGCCGACATGGTGGTGCCGTCCGGCAGCGTCAGCTTGGCGCTCATGCCGGCCCGCACGAACTGCGCGTCGGCCGACGGCAGCGTGCTCTGGATGTTCACGGTGCTGTTGGTCACGGTGCCGATCTGCCCGGACGCGGTCGCGCCGGCCCGGGTCGTCACGGTGTCCACCCGCACCGGAAGCGTTGGCAGGAAAAGGATTTCGCCCGACGGCACGGTGGTCTTGTCGGCCTCGGCCTGCGGCTCGTAGCCGGCGTGCTCGTACCAGCGCTTGACCTGGATCTGGGTCGCCACGTCGAACGTGCCGCTGCTCAGGTGCCCGTAACCGAGCGCGGTCAGCGCCTGTTGGAGCTGCCGGACGTCGTCGCCCTTCATGCCGTCCGACAACGTCCGGTACATCGGAACCTGGCCCGGCAGCAGGAAAACCGGCCGGCCGCTGACCTCGAGCAGTCGCTGGCCGGAGCCGACGGTCGCGCCGACCGCCGGCGCCCGGGTGACCAGCTGCGTGGTGGCCCCGCCGACGGTGCCGGTCAGCGTCAGCGGCGTGGCGCCGGTGTAGCTGATCGTGCCCTGCGCGGTGATCGTGCTGGCCAGGGCCTGTTTGGCCACCGCGACCGTGATCAACGAGGCCGGCGGCGGCTGGTGCGCGGCGGCCGCGTCGGCCGGGGAGGTGATCTGCGCGCCGACGGCCCAGCCGGCCGCGCCGGTGGCCAGCGCCGCGCAGACCACCAGCAGCATCACCCGCCTCGGACCCATCAGCCGACGCCGTTCTGCAGCAGCTTCTCCACGAACGGCTTGGCCGCCGCCTCGTAGGCCTTGCCGCACTCCAGGTCGTCCAGCGACGTCTGGATTTCCTTGGCCAGGCCCTGCTTCTTGTCGGCCACCGGGTGCTCGCTGTGCTCCTGCTCGGCCACCTGTTCCAGCGTGCGCTCGATCACGCCGGGCTTGGTGCTGGGCACCGTGTAGCCGTGCTGCTGTAGGCAGCTGCCGTAGGCCTGGGCGGCATTGAGCACCGCTGGGTTGGTGGTGAAGTCCTGTTCGGCCTGCGCCGCGGCGGCCTGCGCGGTCGGATCGGTGGTGACGTTCACGGACTTCTTGTCCAGCTGAGCGTCGATCTTGGCCATACAACCGCCGATCTTGACGTCCTGCTTCTTGTCCGACGAGAACAGCGGCTTGCGCGCCCCACCGTCGTAGGCCTGGTCGTAGGCCTGCTGGCGGGCCGGGTCCAGCGCGGCGCGGATGGCGTTGTTCGGGTTCTGGTCCGGCCGGTAGGCCTGCACCACGTTCGGGTCGTTCGGATAGACGTCGGACGCGTACATATAGCCGTAGCCGTACTTCTGCCGGTAGGTCTTCAGCACGTCGTACGGCACGGTCGCCGGATCCTTGCCGGCGACGTTGCCGGCCGGCTGGGTGTAGTGCTGCGGATGCGGCACGTACTGGAAGCCGGCGGCCTTCATGCAGTCGGCCATCAGGTTCTCGAACTTGATCGAGTCGGCCTCGGCCCGCCCCTCCGGCGTGTTGGTGTCCGGGCCCGCCTGCGTCGGCGCGGCCGCCGACGTCGACGTGCCGGTGGCCGAGGGGCCCGCCGACGGAGCGACGCCGCAGCCGGCCAGCAGCGCACCGAGGCCGAGCACTGCCGCGACAGCCCTTATCGTGGTGGTCATGTCGGGTTCGACGGGTGACGCGCCGGAAAGGTTGAGGCAACCTGTTCCGGGGGCTGGGCGTCGGAGCGGTCATGGCCCGAGGTGACGTCGAGTTCGTGGAGTTCGTGCAGGCCAGCACCGGGCGGTTGCAGCATGCCGCCTACCTGCTGACCGGCGACCGCCACCAGGCCGAGGACGACGTGCAGACCGCGCTGGTGCGGGTGTACACGGCGTGGTCCCGGATCCGGCGGCAGGACCCGTTCGCCTACGCCCGCAAGGTGCTGGCCAACCTGGTCATCGACCGCTGGCGGCGGCCGTACCGTGAGGACGCCACCGAAGAGTTGCCCGAACGGCCGGCCCCCGGCGACTTCGTCGACGGCGTGGCCGTGCAGGAATGGCTGATGCGGGCGCTCGGCCGGCTGTCGGCCCGGGAGCGGGCCATCGTCGTGCTGCGACACTTCTGGGACCTGTCCGAGGCCGACGTGGCCGTCGAGCTGGGCGTGTCCGTCGGCACCGTGAAGAGCACGGCGTCGCGGGCGCTGGCCAAGATGCGGATGTCCGACGAACTGGTGGAGCGTGTGTCGTGAGCGACATCGACCGGCTCCGGGACGCCATGGCCGAGCCGCCGGCCCAGCCTTTCGCCCCCGTCGACATCGAACGCGTCATGCGGCTCGGCGGCCGTCGGCGAGCCCGTCGACGACTGCTCACCGGGGCCGCCGTGGTGTCGGCGTTCCTCGTTGTGGCCGGCAGCGTGGTCGGTGTCCAGATCTTCCGCAACGCCCAGGTCCCGGCCAGCATCTCGGTGGCCGCCCCGCCGCCGGCGACGGCCGAGGTTCGGCCGTTCGGGACCATTGTGGACACCGGCGTCGTCGACAACCAGGGGCACGCGGTCCTCTACTTCGCCCGCGTCGCCCGCACCACCGGCCCGGCCGGCTACCAGCTCGTCCTCGCGCACAAGTCGGCCGACGGCACGATCACGCCCGTCTCGGCCGAGAACGCCGACTTCACCGACGGCGGCTTCCGTGGCGTGGCCACCGGCCATCCCGTCAGCTTCCTGCCGCTGTACGGCTACTTCACCGGCTCCGTCCGCCAGTTCAAGGCCACCTATCAGGGCGACGAGCTCGCCGTGTTCGACCGGGCCGTGCCCGAGCTGAACGTCACTCTGTTCTGGGCCGCGCCCAAGTCCAGCGCCGAGGACATCACCACCGCCAGCGTCGTCCAGCTCGCCGCCTTCGACGCCGCCGGCAACCTGCTGGCCAACGGCAGCGGCCCCGGGCGTTAGACCGAGCGCAGCACCGAGGCCACCACGCCGAGCACCTCGGCCCGGTCGCCGTCGATCACGGCGTAAGCCGGATTCCGCGGCTCGAGATAGATGTGGCCGTTGTGCTTCTTGTAAACCTTCACCGTGGCTTCACCGTCGATCATGGCCGCCACGATCTGCCCGGAATGGGCCTCCTGCTGCTTGCGGATGATGACGATGTCGCCGTCGCAGATGGCCGCGTCGACCATCGAGTCACCGCGGACCCGCAGGCCGAATACGGTGCCACGGCCGGTCAGTTCCCGAGGCAGCGTCAGAATGTCGTCGACGTGTTCCTCCGCCGTGATGGGAATACCGGCGGCGATGTCGCCGACCACCGGAACGCTGACCGCGCCGTCGCCGTGCTCGCGGCTCTTGGCGCTGCCGCGCAGGAAGTCCCGCACGTCGATGGGCCGCGAGACCGAGGGGCTGCGCCGCAGGTAGCCCTTCTCCTCCAAGGCCGCGAGGTGTTTCGAGACCGAGGAGTTGGACTTCAGGCCGACCCGGTCGGCGATCTCACGCGTGCTCGGCGCATAGCCGAACTCGACCACCCACTCCGTGATGGTGGCCAGGATCTTCACCTGCCGCTCCGGCAGCGACTCCACGTCCATGTCCTGGAACGGGTCGAAATCGGTGTATGCGGTCACCGGTTGATCATAGGACGGGCGCTATTCGTCGAATCCGGCGGATCCCCCATTCGCCCGGTGAATCCGCTCACGCGTTCGAAACGTTAAGGTGGAACCGTGCCGAGCTTCGACGACGTGCGGTTTTTCGCCATCCCGATGACGACCCGGTTCCGTGGCATCACGGTGCGGGAAGGGGCGGTGTTGCGTGGCCCGAACGGCTGGGGCGAGTTCTGCCCGTTCGACGACTACGACGACGCCGTGGCCGCCACCTGGCTGGCCACCGCGGTGGAGCAGTGCACGCAGGGCTGGCCGGCGCCGGTGCGGGACCGGATTCCGATCAACTGCACGGTGCCGGTGGTGGATCCGGTGCGCGCGCACGAGATCGTGGCGAAGTCCGGCTGCGGCACGGCCAAGGTCAAGGTCGCCGATCATCCGGCGTCGTTGGGCGAGGACGTGGCCCGGCTGGAGGCCGTGCGGGACGCACTCGGCCCCGACGGTCGGATCCGGATCGACGCCAATGCCGTGTGGGACGTGGACACGGCGGTGCACCACATCCGGGAGATGGCGCGGGCGGCTCAATGCCTGGAGTACGTGGAGCAGCCCTGTCGCACGATCGAGGAGTTGGCGGCGGTGCGGCGCAAGGTGGACGTGCGCATCGCCGCCGACGAGTCGATCCGCCGGGCCGACAACCCGCTGAAGGTGGCCGTGGCCGGCGCGGCCGACGTCGCCGTCATCAAGTGCACGCCGCTGGGCGGCGTACGGCGAGCGATGCAGGTGGCCGAGGCGGCCGGCCTGCCCGTGGTGGTGTCGTCGGCGCTGGAGACCAGCGTCGGCCTGGCCGCTCAGCTGGCGTTGGCCGGTGCCTTGCCGGAGCTGGATTTCGCCTGCGGGCTGGGCACTTTGTCGCTGCTCGACGGCGACGTCGTGCGGGATTCGTTCAAGGTCGTGGACGGCTTCCTGCCGGTTCCGACGCAGCCGCCGACGCCAGATCCGGAGCTGCTCGACCGGTACGCCCTCACCGGCGAGCGGCTTACCTGGTGGCAGCAGCGGCTGGACCGCGTGTTGGCGCTGCAAGGACAGCCGCCGGCAGCGCGGTGATGGCCAGGCCCAGGCCGAGCGTGGCGACGGCCGGCCAGCCGCCGAGCACCCACAGTTGCGAGCCGACGGCGAGGCCTAGGGAAATGCCCAGGTAGCGGATGAAGAAGTACAGCGTGTTCAACCGGTTGTGGTGAGCGGCGTCGAGTCCGAAGAGGACGGACTGGTTCACCACCTGGTTGCCCCACACGCCGATGTCCAGCAGCACGGTGCCTACGACCAGCCAACCGATCCACAGTGGACCGACGGCCAGCGCCGCCCAGCCCAGCACCAGCACGCCGACCAGCGCCGACTGACCGACCCGTGGCCCGAGGCGGTCGGTCAGCCGTCCGGCCAGCGGCGACGCCAGCGCACTGGCCGCCGCCACCAGCCCGAACAGGCCGGCCACGGCCGGGCCGAGGCCGAAGTCGTGCAGCAGCAGGAAGGGCAGCGTGTTCCAGAACGTGCCGAAGGCCGCCCCGACCAGCACGCCGGCGGCGCAGACCCGCAATACCCGACCGGTCAACAGTTTCGGCAGTGTGCGCAGCAGATCCGGATACCTGATCGCCGACCGCGCCGGCACGCTCGGCAGCATCCGCACCAGGACCAGGGTGACGACGACCATGATCGCCACCGAGCACCAGTACACCGCCCGCCAGCCCAGCCATTCACCGATCGCGCCGGCGTAGGCCCGCGACGCCAGCAGGCCGACCAGCAGGCCGCCCTGGAGGATGCCGACCACGTGACCGCTGCGTTCGCCGCCGTTCAACGCCACCCCGAGCGGCAGCACCACCTGGGGGATCGCCGTGAACAGGCCGACCAGGAATCCCGCCGCGGCCAGCCACCCCACTGACGGCGCGACCGCCGCGCCGGCCAAAGCCAGCGTCGTCGCGGCCATCATGGCCAGGATCAGCGGCCGCCGGTTCCGGATATCGCCCAGCGGCACCAGCAGCAGGATGCCGGCCGCGCAACCGAGCTGGGTGGCCGTCGGCACGATGCCGGCGGTGCCCTCACCGATGCGCAGGTCGGCGGCGACCTGACCGAGCACCGGCTGGACGAGGTAGAGATTCGACGCCGTGACAGCGCAAGTGACGGCCAGCACAGCGGTCAGACGACGAGTGAGCACGTGGCATGAATCTAGCAGTGTTGAATTGCGCCGCCTCCGGCGTCGCGGCTCGGCCCCTCGTGACCCCTGCCTCGCCCTTGCCAGATTTTTCGAGGCCCGCGTCGGCGTGTGGGGTGGGGCGCGTGGGGGGCGGACCTCGAAAAATCTGGCAACCGGGCGAAGCAGGGGCGGGGCCGAGCGGTATTCGGGTGGGGCGGGGTGATGGGTGGGCGACGCCGGGTCCGTTTGGGCGGACCCGGCGACGCCGTGGGGTTAACCCAGTGACACGTGGAAGATCTGGTCGTTGCTGTTGTGCGGGGTGCTGTCCTTGTCGCCGTTGTTGGACGTCGTCAGCCAGATGCCGCCGTCCGGCGCGGGCTCGACGGTGCGCAGCCGGCCGTAGGTGCCGTCGAAGAACACCTGCACGTTGGTCAGGCTGTCGCCGCTGATCACCTCGCGGTAGAGCCGGGTGCCGCGCTCGCAGGCGACGTAGAGCACGTCACGGACGATGGTGATGCCGCTGCACGAACCCTGTGCCACGGGATAGGTGTGCTTGGGCTTGATGAAGCCGGCGGTGCCGCAGG
>DATJJB010000481.1:0-9187 GCA_035492655.1 Kutzneria sp.
GACCGGCTGCGGCCGCCGAGCAGCTCGTGGACCGGCATCCCGGCCCGCTTGCCCATGATGTCCCACAGCGCCTGGTCGATCCCGGACAACGCGTTGTTCAGCACCGGACCGTTGCGCCAGTACGCCGAATAGTGGATCAGCCGGGTGATGTCCTCGATGTCGGCCGGGCTGCGGCCGATCACCAACGGCCCCATGTGCTCGTCCACCGCCGCCGCGACGGCCGCGAACCGCTGGGTGAAGGTGGCGCAGCCCAGGCCGTACAGGCCGGGCTCGGACGTGTCCACCCGGACGACGACGAGCGGGATCCCTTCCGGGGCCGTGACGATCGCCCGCACACCGGTGACCCGAACGGAGTCACGCGGTTCCCATGGCGGCAGAACCTCCGGCAAGCCGGTCACGACGCCCCCTGTTCCAGCCGGGAAATTCGCATGTAGCCGGCCGATGACTGTCTGGTTTGGATGGTCACCGGCAGCACGATCAGCTGCGTGGCCGAATCCGTGCCGATGACGCGGTCATGCAGCAGGGTCATCGCCCGCCGGCCCATGTCCCGCGCTGGCAACGAGATCGCCGCGGCGGTCAGCGGCAGCACGTCGAACGGGCCGGCGTCGTCCATGCAGGCCAGGTCGATGTCGCCGGGCACCTCAAGGCCTAGCGCCACCAGGTCCTGTGCGACGGTGGCGAGCGCGTACCCGTTGGAGCACAACAACACCGACGGCGGCTGGCGGCCGCGCAGCAGCTCGCTGAGCATGGCCCGCCGGGCCTCGGTCGGCTGCTCGCGGTAGCGCCGCAACACCGTCAGGTCCGGTCGGACCGGAATATCGTGTTCCCGCAACGCCTGCACGTGGCCGGCGAGCCGGTCGCGGATGCTGGTCACGTCGATCTCGTCCCACAGCGTGGCGATCGTGCGGTGTCCGGCCTCGATCAACTCGGCGGTCAGCTCGCGACCGACGGCCATGTTGTCCGCCACCACGGCATCGGTGGCCAGGTCCGGCCGATACCGGTCGACCATCACCAGTGGCACGCCCCGCCGCCGCGCCTCGGCATACGGCGCAACGGTCACGGAGCCCTCGGCGGGATACACGATGATGCCGCTGACCTGGTGTTCCAGCGCGCCCCACAGCACCTTCTCCTCGCGTGCGGGGTCGTTCTCACAGTGGTTGAGGAACAGCCGGTAGCCCAGATCGGCGCAGACCTCCTCGATGCCGGTCAGGATCTGGCCGACGTGCGGGCCCTGGTTCTGCAGCACACAGGCGATGGTCTTGTCCGGCGGCGAGGACGCGGCCGGTGGCCGGTCCGCGACGAAGGTGCCCTGACCTCGACGGCGTACCACATAGCCTTCGTTTGCCAGGTCATTGAGTGCCCGCACGGCCGTGGCGTGACTGACGTCGAACCGCTCGCAGATCTCCCGCTGGGTGACGAACGGCCGGCCGGGCGCGTACTCGCCGGCGGCGATCGCGGCCAGCAGCTCGTGCTTGACCTGCTGGTAGAGCGGGGGCTTGTCGCCGCCGGTCGCCGCTGCCATCCCGGTACGCCCTTCGAGATCACCTGGCTGGAACCAGGGTCACTTTAGCATGTCTAATCCCTCCCAGAACCAGGCCTGACCGGGACTGGACCGACCTATTTTGGTCTATTGACCTATTAAACGACCGCGCCTATGGTCTGGCTCACTCGACCCGGCAGCCGACTTGGCGGAGGACGGCATGGGCACAAAGTGGTGCGGCGGAAGAGTTCTGGCAGTCGTGGCGGCACTGGCCATGGTCACCACCGCGTGCGGTGGCGGCAGCGGCGCCGGCGACGGGTCCACGCTGACGATGTGGACCTTCAAACAGACCCACGTCAAGGCGTTACAGGCGGCCGCGGCGGCCTTCAAGAGCAAGACCGGCATCACGGTGGACATCAGCGCCTACACGCCGGACGACACCTTCACCAGCAAGGTGCAGAGCGCCGCGGCCAGCCACAACGTGGCCGACGTGCTGGAGGTGCACGCGGCCGGCGAGGACCGGGTGCTCGGCGGCGCCGGCATCACCGCCGACCTGGCCGGCGACGTCAACGACCAGTACAAGAGCCGCTTCCTCAAGGGCACGGCCGACACCGGCCTGATCACCGACCAGGTGTACCAGGACTCGCTCAAACCCAAGGCGACCGATCCCGGCGTCCACAAGGGACAGTTGCTCAGCATTCCGTTCACCGCCGGCACCTTCGGCGTGATCTATGCCAACAAGGACAAGCTCACCGCGGCCGGCATCGATGCCGGCAAGGCCCCGGCCAGCTGGCAGGAGATGATCTCCTGGCTGACGGCGACGCACGCCAAGGACGCGCAGAACGGCGGCATCACCATCGGTCTGAAGAGCTCGTCGACCGGCCTGGACTGGGCGATGGAGCCGCTGGCCTTCGCGCTGCTTGGCCCGCAGGCCTTCCACGACCTGTACGGCACGGACAAGTCCAAGGCGTGGGGCAGCGCCAACGGCCAGCAGGTGTTGGAGCTGTACAACCAGCTCACGCCGTACTGGACGCCGGGCACGCAGACCCTCGGCATCGACGACGCCGACCGGGCGTTCGCGCAGGGCAAGGCGGCCTTCGACATCGGCGGCACGTTCACCATCTCGGCCATCCAGCAGAACGGCATGGACCCGGCCAAGATCCTCGCCTTCCCGATCCCGGCGCCGGAAGCCGGTGCGGCCAAGGACTTCAAGCTCGCGCCGTTCGCGCTGACCGGCCTGGCCGTGTCAGCGCAGACGGCCAACCGTGCGGCCGCCTTGCAGTGGCTGGACTTCCTCACCCAGCCGGCGCAGGCCGGCGCGTTCGCCCAAGCCGCGCTCGACCTGCCCGGCACCGATCTCGGGGCGAACGCGGAGAAGCTGGTCGGGCCGTACCTGAGCTCGATGGAGGCGGCCTTCGGCACCGGTGACCACGCCTGGAATCCGGGCGACAGCACGTTCAAGGGCTCGACCTGGGACATCCAGGTGGCCGGCGACATCCTGGTGAAGATGTCGCCGCTCAAGGAGCTCGACCCGGCCGCGACCAACCAGCAGCTCGCGGTCTACAACACCAGCGTGCACAGCGGGCAGTAGCCGGTGGCGTCGCGTTTTCGCAGCCGGGAGGCGTGGACCGGCTATCTGTTCGTGCTGCCGGCGGTCGCCCTGTTCGCGGTGATGGGCCTCTACACCGTCGGCTACGGGCTGGCGCTGAGTTTCGCCCAGTGGAACGGTTTCACGCCCAAGTGGACGTGGGTCGGGATCGGCAACTACCTCGACCTGATCTACCGCGACCCGGCCATCGCGCCGGTCGTGCAGGCCGCGGCGTTGCGGACGCTGGTCGTGATGATCGCGGTGCCGGTGCTCACCGTGCTGGTCGGCTTTCCGCTCGCGGTGGCGTTGAACCACATCACGCGGCTGCGCGCGGCGTTTCGGACGGTGTTCTTCCTGCCCCAGGTGACGGCCGGCATCGCGCTGTTCTACGCCTGGACGTACGCGCTGCAACCCGACGGCTCGCTCAACTACATCCTGCGGCACCTGGGGTTGGGCTCTATTGCCCAGCCCCAGGGCTGGCTGGGCAATCCGTCGACCGCGCTGCCGACGTTGATCGTGGTGATGGTGCTCGGCTCGGTGCCGGTGGCGATGTTGCTGTACCTCACCGGCTTGCAGTCCATCGATCAGTCCGTTGTGGACGCTGCCCGCGTTGACGGTGCGAGCGGCGTGCGGACCATGACCTCGATCATCTGGCCGCTGCTGCTGCCGATCACCGGGGCCGTGGTGATGCTCAACCTTCGCTATGCGTTGCAGGACTTCCAGACCTTCCTGCTGATGACCAACGGCGGCCCCGGCGGGCACACCCTGGTGCTGGGGCTGGAGTCGTACAACCTGGCCTTCGTCAGCGGGTTCAAGCCGACACTGGGCCTGTCGAGCGCACTGGGCTGGATCCTGTTCGTGGTGGCGTTGCTGTTGGCCGGCATCAACCTCCGCGTGCTGCGGAGCCGCGCGTGAAGGCCCGGGTGTTCGTGTACGTTGTGCTGACCGCGTATGCGGTGATCAGCCTGTATCCGTTCGCGCTCATGGTGTCCGGGGCGTTGAAGGACGCGGCCGAGGTACGGTTGGACGGGCACCTGATCCCCTCCGACCCGACGCTGGCCACGCTGGCCCACACGTGGAGCGAGCTGCATTTCTTCACCTACTTCGGGAACAGCCTGTTCGTCACCGGGCTGACCACGGTCGGCGTGCTGGTCGTCTACTCGCTGGCCGGCTACGCGTTCGCCGTGCTGCGGTTCCCGGGCCGGCGGCTGCTCTACGGCATGTTCCTGGCGCTGCTGTTCGTGCCCGGCATCACGATGCTGCTGCCGGTGGTGATCCTCCAGCAGAAACTGGGGCTGATCGGCACCTTCCCCGGCATCATCCTGCCGTTCGTCAACGGCACCGCGCCGCTGTCCATCATGTTGCTCACCAACAGCTTCCGCACGGTGCCGGCCGAGCTGAAGGAGTCGGCCCGCTGCGACGGAGCCGGTGAGCTGCGCACCTTCTGGTCGATCTACCTGCCGATCGGGCGGCCGGCGCTGATCACCATCGCGCTGCTCACGGCGGTGCCGACCTGGAACGAGTACGTGCTGACCCGGGTCTCGTTGAACGACGCGTCGCGGTACACGCTGCCGTTGGCGTTGCAGAACCTCAACTCGTCCACCGCACCGCAGGAGAACGTGCTGATGGCCGCTTCGCTGATCATCGTCATTCCGGTGATCATCCTTTTCGTGCTGCTGCAACGGTATTTCGTGAACGGCTTGCAGGGCGCGGTGAAGGGCTGATGCGGGTGCTGGTGACCGGGGCCGGCGGCATGCTCGGCGCGGAGATCGTCGCCGCGCTCGACCGGGAGCACGACGTGCTGGCCCACGACCGAAATGTCGGTGACCTGCGAGATCGCGCGCAGGTCGAGCCGTTGCTGGCGGGTGTCGACGCGGTGATCCACGCGGCGGCGCTGCCGTCGCCGCTGAGCGCGGCCGAGCCGGAGGTGTTCGGCAACAACGTGGACGCCGCGTTCCATCTGCTGGACGCCGCCGGCCGGGCCGGGGTGAAGCGGATCGTCTACGTGTCAAGCCTTTCCGCGCTCGGGCTGGCCTGGTCGTCGCGGCCGGTGTCGCCGCTGTTCGCGCCGGTCACCGAGGCCCATCCCTACGTCGGCGACGACGTGTACGGGCTGTCCAAGCTGGTCGGCGAGCTCGTCGCCGAGACGGTCAGCCGGCGCTGGGGCTGCGACGTGATCAGCCTGCGGTTCCCGTTCATCGGCAGCGGTGAGCGGCTCCAGCGACACCTCGACCACGTGCGGCGGGATCCTGGGGCCGACCGGGCGTCGCTGTGGAGCTGGCTCGACACGCGGGACGCGGCACGGGCGGTGATCGCCGCGCTGACCGCTCGGGTCGACGGATACGCGCTGGTCAACGTGGCCGCGCCGGACACGACCTCGCTGATCCCGACGGCCGAGCTGATGTGGATGTTTCATCCGACGACGCGGATAGATGGCCCACTCGGGCGGTACGCCGTACCGTTCTCCTTGGAGCTGAGTAGATCGCTGCTCGGCTTCACTGCCGTGCACCGGTGGCGTCCGACGATTGGGGGCAGCGCATGAAGACCGCGCTCGTGGTTCGCGGTGGGTGGCCCGGGCATGTGCCCGTGGAGGCCAGCGACCGCTACGCCGGGGAGCTCCGCTCCCTCGGCTACGAGGTCGCCGTGTCGGACAGTCTGGACAGCTACCTGGACGCCGAGTTGTTGGCCCGTACCGACCTCGTCGTGCAATGTTGGACAATGGGGACCATTTCCGCGGCTCAGGTGGAAGGTCTGACCGCGGCCGTGCGGGCCGGCACCGGGTTCGCCGGCTGGCACGGGGGAATCATCGACTCGTTCCGGGACGAGACGCGGTACCAGCAGCTGACCGGCGGGCAGTTCGTCTACCACCCGGCCGAGTTCGTCGAGTACACCGTGCGTGCCGGCGGCTCCTCGTTCACCGTGCACACCGAGCAGTACTACGTGCACACCGATCCGGCCAACGAGGTGCTCGCGGTGACCGACTTCGTCGAGGACGGCACCACGCTGCCCGTGACGTGGACCCGGAAGTGGGGCTCCGGGCGGGTTTTCGTCACCACGATCGGCCACAAGCTGGACGACTTCGACGTGCCGGAGGTGGATCGGATGATCATCGAGGGGCTGCAGTGGGCGACACGTTGAGGATCGGGATCATCGGCGCGGGCAACATCAGTGGTCAATACGTGAAGACCTTGCCGCGTCTGGACAATGTCGTCATCACGCGCATCGCCGACATCGACGTCTCGAAGGCCGCCGCGCTGGCCTCGCAAGCCGGCGTGCCGGCGTGCACGCCCGATGAACTCCATGTGGCGTCCGATGTGGACATTGTGCTCAACCTGACCATCCCGTTGGCCCACGCGTCGGTTGCCCTGGCGGCGATTGCCGCAGGCAAGCACGTGTACGGCGAGAAGCCCTTGGCGGCCGACACTATTGCGGCGAAGTCGGTGCTGGATGCGGCTGCGGCGGCAGGGGTTGTCATCGGCTGTGCGCCCGACACCGTGTTGGGCACCGGCGTACAGACGGCACGGTCCAGTGTGGACGCCGGTGACATCGGCGTTCCCGTTGCGGCCACGGCATTCATGACGACGCCCGGGCATGAGCGCTGGCACCCGTCGCCGGAGTTCTACTACGAGCCCGGCGGCGGCCCGTTGCTGGACATGGGGCCGTACTACCTGACGGCTTTGGTGACGCTGCTGGGACCGGTACGGCGGGTGGTCGGCATGTCGTCGGCGCCCCGGGCAACGCGAGTGATCGGTAGCGGACCTCGCGAGGGCACGACGTTTCCGGTGCGGGTGGCGACGCACGTGACCGGTGTGCTGGAGCACGTCGGCGGCGAGCTGTCGACGTTGATGATGAGCTTCGACATCTGGGGCGCGCAGCTGCCGCGGATCGAGGTGTACGGCACCGAAGGCAGCCTGTCGGTGCCGGATCCGAACAACTTCGACGGCACCGTGCGCATCTTCCGTGACGACTGGGTCGACCTGCCGGTGCTCGGCGGCTATCCGGGCGCGGGGCGGGGCTTCGGCGTCGCGGACATGGCTCGGTCCATAGTGGACGGAACGCCGCACCGGACCGACGGGACCCTGGCGTACCACGTGCTCGACGTGATGGAATGCCTGCTGCGGGCGGCCGAGACCGGCACGTCCGTGGCGATCGGCAGCACCTGCGAGCGACCGGCGGCGGTGACGGCATGAAGATCGGCATGATCGGCTACGCCTTCATGGGGGCGGCGCACTCCCACGCCTGGCGGACCGCGGGGCGGTTCTTCGACCTGCCGGCCACGCCCGAGATGGCGGTGATCTGCGGCCGTTCGGCCGACAAGGTCGCCGCCGCGGCGGCCAAGTTCGGCTGGGCCGAGGCGGCCACCGACTGGCGGGCGGTGATCGAGCGGCCCGATATCGACGTGATCGACATCTGCACACCCGGCGACAGCCACGCCGAGATCGCCGTCGCCGCGCTCGAGGCCGGCAAGCACGTGCTCTGTGAGAAACCGCTGGCCAACACCGTCGAAGAGGCCACTCGCATGGTCGAGGCGGCCAAGGCGTCCAGCGCCCGGTCGATGGTGATGTTCAACTACCGCCGCGTGCCGGCGCTGGCCCTGGCCCGGCAGCTGATCGCCGACGGCCGGATCGGCACCGTGCACCAGGTTCGGGCCCAGTATCTCCAGGACTGGTTGGTGGACCCCGATTTTCCGCTGACCTGGCGGCTCGACGCCGCCAGCGCCGGCTCCGGGGCGCTCGGCGATCTCGGCGCGCACAGCATCGACGCCGCGCAGTTCCTGACCGGGCAACGGATTTCCGCCGTCGGCGGTGTGCTGGAGACCTTCGTCGACTCCCGGCCTCGGCCTGACGGCACTGGCCGCGGTCCCGTCACCGTCGACGACGCCGCACTGTTCACCGCCCGTTTCGACGGCGGCGCGATCGGCGTGTTCGAGGCGACCCGGTTCGCCACCGGACGTAAGAACGCCATGCGGATCGAGGTCAGCGGCTCGCTCGGCACCCTGTCCTACGACCAGGAGTCGATGAACGAGCTGCGGTTCTACGACGGCGCCGAGGATTCCCGCACCGCCGGATTCCGGCGGATCCTGGTCACCGAGTCCACGCATCCGTACATGGATGCCTGGTGGCCGCCCGGGCACATCATCGGCTACGAGCACACGTTCATCCACCAGGTGCGGGATTTCGTCACCGGCGTGGTCGACGGCACCGAGCTCTCGCCGTCGTTCGAGGAGGGGTTGCAGGTGCAGCGGGTGCTGGCCGCCGTGCAACAGGGCATTTCACTGAGGAGCGTGTGATGGTTCGTCCCGTGACGCTGTTCACCGGGCAGTGGGCCGATCTGCCGTTCGAGGAGGTGTGCCGGCTCGCTTCCGGGTGGGGCTACGACGGTCTCGAGGTCTGCACGTGGGGCGACCACTTCGACGTGCAACAGGCGCTGGCCGACGACTCGTACCTCCCGAAGTTCAAGGAAACCCTGGCCCGGCACAACCTTCAGTGCTGGACGCTGTCGTGCCACCTGACCAGCCAGGCCGTCTGCGACCACCCCATCGATGAGCGGCACCAGAACATCCTGCACCCTCGGGTGTGGGGCGACGGCGATGCCGAGGGCGTTCGACAGCGGGCCGCCGCCGAGATCGCCGACACCGCGCGGGCCGCGGCCAAGCTCGGCATCAGCACCGTCGTCGGCTTCACCGGCTCGTCCATCTGGCACACCCTGGCCATGTTCCCGCCCGTGCCCGATTCGATGATCGAGCGCGGTTACACCGACTTCGCCGACCGGTGGAACCCCATCCTCGACGTTTTCGACGAGGTCGGCGTGCGGTACGCGCACGAGGTGCATCCCGGCGAGATCGCCTACGACTACTGGACCACCGTGCGCACCCTGAAGGCCATCGGGCACCGGCCCGCCTTCGGGCTCAACTTCGATCCCAGCCATTTCGTCTGGCAGGACCTCGACCCGGTGGGCTTCCTGTACGACTTCCGTGACCGCATCTATCACGTCGACTGCAAGGAATCCGTCAAACGCTTCAACGGCCGCAACGGCCGGCTCGGTTCCCACCTGCCGTGGGGCGATCCCCGGCGGGGTTGGGATTTCGTCTCCACCGGGCACGGCGATGTGCCGTGGGA
>DATJJB010000482.1:0-24825 GCA_035492655.1 Kutzneria sp.
TCGGGTCGCCGCCGTAGTGCTGCTCGACGTAGGTCACCATCGAGACGATGGAGACCGGGTCGCTGCCGCCGCCGCGGTGCTTGGCCGCGTCCGACCAGGTGTCGAAGCAGTTCCCGAAGCCGGCCTGCTGCTCGGCGCTCGGGTAGACGACGATGTAGCCGTACCGGTCGGCCAGTGAGGCGAATTCGCTGCTGGCGTAGAAGCCGGGCCCGGAGCCGCCGCAACCGTGCATGGCGACCACGACCGCCGGCCTTGCCGGGTGGGCGTTCGGCACGTAGACGTGCATCCGCATCCCGCCCGGATTGCTGCCGAAGTTGGTCACCTCCACCAGTGACGCGGCGGCCGCCAAGGGAGCGAAGGCAACGCCGGTGAGGGTGATCAGCAGGGCACTGACGAGCGTCACGAGCGCGATTCTGATTCCAGTCATCGTCGACCTCCGTCGGGGACTCGTCCTCGAGGAAGGTAGGCATCACCTTGACGGCCGTCAACGAAGTGCCGAACTTCGGCCTTGGTCGGCCGGCATTTCCCTGGTGCGGAGGCGGCTGTTCGCTGTAATTTTCATTACCCGGCCAAGTGATGATCGTCAGCCCGGTGACCAACGGTAGGCTGCCGGCGGGCTCCGCCGTCGAGAGGAGTGGCGATGCTGCCAGCCGTTGATACCTCCGGCGGCACGACCGCAGTGGCCGTGCGCCCGGAGGCACTGCTGCTCACCTTGTTCGGTGACTACGTGCTGGACCGTGGCATCGCGGTGTCGACCGGCGGTGTCATCGCCGTGCTCGGGCGCCTCGGCGTGAGCGAACACGCGACTCGCGCGACGGTGAGCCGGATGAGCCACCGCGGCCTGCTTCGTACGATTCGTCAAGGCAGACAGGCGTTTCTCGGCCTGACCGCGCACGGAACCACAGTGCTGCGCGACGGGCAGCGCAAGCTCGACGGCGACATCGTCGAGCGGCACTGGGACGGCCGGTGGACCCTGCTGACGTTCTCGGTGCCGGAAAGCCGGCGCGCCGATCGGCATGCCCTGCGGACCAGGCTGGGCTGGTTCGGCTTCGGGCCGTTGCGCAGCGGCCTGTGGATCTCGCCCTCCGCCGAGGACATCTCAGTGGCGCTGGCCGAGCTCGACCTCCTTGAGCACACCGAAGTGTTCCGGGCCGAGGCGTTCATGTGGACCGATCCGGCCCGGATCGCCCGGGAGGCCTGGGACCTGCCGGAGATCGCCGCCGGGTACGACCAGTTCCGCCTGCGGTGGACCGACACCGCTGCCGCGGAGTTCGACGAACTGGCCCGACGGGTCCAGCTGGGTGCGGAGTGGTTGCTGCTGATCCGCCGCGATCCGGTGCTGCCAGCGGCTTTGCTGCCGGCGGACTGGCCGGGAGTGCGTGCGGCGGCCTTGTTTCACACCCTGCGCCAGCAGTGGGCGGGCCCGGCCGACAGCATGGCCCGAGCGATGCTCACATCCATAGTGGACGACTGAGGTCGCCGACCAGTCACTCCTGCGCGGCCGGCCCCAACCCCTTGAACCCGACCGGATCGAACGCCACACCGCACGCCGCGAACAGGTTCGTCACCAGCGGTCGGCGATCGCCTTCTGGAGCAGGGCCAGCGCCTGCTTGGCGGCGACGTTGAACATGCCCATCGTGGCGTCCCGCTCACCGAGCACCACCAGCAGCGCGCCGTCGTCGACGGGGAACACACCGACCTGTCCGGCGTCGCCCTCGAAGAACGCCGCCCGTGGGCCGCCGACCTTGGCCTGCGCGGTGAACTGCGCCGCCAGTCCGGCCGCCGCGGCGGCCATCGCGGCGACGCCGTCGTTCTCGATGTCACGGGTGACGGCGCACAGCACCAGACCGTCCCGCGTCGCGACCAGCACCCCGTTGATCGTGATGGAGTCGATGCGGCCGTGGATCTCGCGCAGCGCCTCGGTCATCGTCCTCGGGTCGGCGGCGACCGGCTGCGCCGCCGCCGGACGGGCCGCCGGCAGCGTCGACCCACGCCGGCGCATGGGCAGCACGTCGGGGTCGACCGAGGGCTGGACGTGCATCTCGCTCACATCGCCAGATCGGCTTCGATGGCCCGCAGATTGTGCCTGGCCAGCGCGAGGTTGGCCCGCTCGCGGTCGAGCACGAGGTACAGGAACAGCGTCGAGCCGCCCCGCTTGGCCGACGTCAGCAGGCGGATGAGGTGGTACTGGCGGCTCAGCGTGATCAGGATGTCCTCGATGTTGTCGTTCAGCTTCAGCGCGGACATGACCCGCAGCTTCGACCGCACGACCTCCGTGTTGCCGGCCGCGGCGACCTCGAGGTCGAGCCAGTCGCCACCGCCGACCGTGCCGAGCGACATCCCGCTCTCGTAATCCACGAGCGCGGCTCCCAGCGCGCCGGGAATGGCCATGGCTTCTTTCAATGCGGTGTCGATGTTCATTCGACAAATTCTCCTCGTGCTCGAACGTGACACGCGGCGGCGACGTTCCCGGCGATTCTTCCGAAATCGGTTGGCCGGGTACCGCGTGACCCGATCACCCTATGTCCCAGGTACAGGCAGGGAACCTGCCCGTTCGGAGTAACATGGGGACGCGATCGGTCTCAGGGTTCAATCGGCCATAAATGGGCGCGAAGGCGTAACGCGACGTCAATGTTATGTCGCGAACGAGCATGCCGATACGTAAAGTAAATGGAATATCACTCTGAGTGTGTGGGATTTCGACGGTTTCGAGAATGCGGCCGCGGCCCCGCTCGGTCATGCGCACCAGCCGTGGCGCGGCGAAGGCGTGGGTGAGCGCACCTCGGCCACATGGGGCCGGAAGTCCCTGCCACGCCGGGGATCCGGTCACTGCCCGTGGTTCACGGGCGTCAATAGCCTTTGCCCCGTAGGCGTTCCGCGACATCGGGAGCCGGGTCGCGCCAAGACAGGGAGATACTGATCATGAAGCCAGTGCAGGACAGCCGCCCGTCCCGGTCCCAGGCAACCAACATCGTCGGTCCCATCGCCCGGTGGTACGCCCGACAGCGCGGTTCCGCGCCGCAGCTGGCCGAGGTCCGGTCGGCCGCCACCCGGCTGACCGAGGCCCTTCCCGCCCACGCCGACATCCTGGAAGTCGCGCCCGGGCCCGGGTACCTGGCCGTCGAACTGGCCCGCCGCGGCTTTCAGGTCGCCGCGCTGGACATCAGCCAGTCGTTCGTGACGATGGTCGCGGACCGCGCGCGCGACGCCGGGGTCCGGGTCGACGTGCGCCAGGGCGACGCGGCCCTGCTGCCGTTCGACACCGAGTCGTTCGACATGATCATCTGCCAGGCCGCGTTCAAGAACTTCGGCCGGCCGACCGACGTCCTTGACGAGATGCACCGGGTGCTGCGTCCCGGCGGCATCGCGGTGATCGAGGACATGAACAGCGAGGCCACCACCGCCGACATCGACCGCGAAGTGGGGAGCATGGGGCTCGGCCGGCTGGCGTCGGTCATGACGAAGGTGCCGCTGATGGGGCTGCGCCGCCGCGCCTACTCACCGGCCGAGTTCCGCCGGCTGGCCGACGGCAGCCCGTTCGACACCTGTGACATCACGACCGAGGGCATCGGCATGGCGGTACGACTGACCAGGTAGTCGCACGCACCGCGATCGAACCATCCCGCCGGCGGCGTCAGTCGAGGACCTCGGCCAGGTGCAGGCGGTGGCCGGACGGCCAACTCCGGCTGACGCCGCCGACAAACGTCAACTCCACCAGCCCGGACTCCGCGCTGGCCGAGGCCACCTGGGCGACGGGCCCGATGGTGCCGTGCAGCCGGATCCAGCTGCCCTCGGCGACGTCGTCGACCTCGGCGGTGCCGATGTCGCGGGCGGCCGACGCGGGCCGCAGGCGGGTCGTCAGCAGGCGCCAGCCGCCGTAGCACAGCGTCGGCAGCAACGCGATCAAGATGCCGACCACGGGCACGGTCGTCACCAGCGCCGCCACCAGCGCAGCGGCGACGGGAAAGGCGGCCAGTGCGGCGAGAAAGGCGGAACTGACCGGCCGGGAGCCGAACTGGAGCCACCCGGTCGTGCGCACCAGGCCCGTCTCCTGGAGCCCGCGTGGCGAAGTCCCGTTGGCCAGTCGCGGTCCGTCGCCGGCCCCCTCGTTCTCCTGCTGGCGCTTGGCAAACAGCGTGAAGAAGCGGTCGACGTCGTCGTTGGTCACGCCCTCCTCCACTTCAGCTTGCCGCTGGACCCGGCCGTGCACACCACACTGACCCCGAGCAACGTCATGCCCCGCGCGCCCTCGGGCGCACACGGCGTCCCCGCGCGCACGCCGTACTGGACGTCGTCGTCGGTCGTGGTCGTCGGCTCGATCGTGGTGATCGGGGGATCGAAGGTGATCGGCGGCGGCAACTGGGGCGTGGTCGTGACGGTCGTCGTGGCCGGCGTCGTCGTCGTGGTCGTGGTGTCCACCGTGGACGTAGTCGTGGTCGTCACGGTGGTCGTCGAGGTCACGGTGGTGGTCGTGGTGCTCGTCGCGGCGATCGTCGGTATCGGCGCGACAGGAGTCAGCGGCGGCGCGGCCTGCGGCGGGCCGCTGGTCGGCATCCAGGCGAAGGCCCCGATCAGCAGGGCCAGGCCGAGCACCGCCCCGACGCCGGCGACCGCGAGCCGTTGCACCTGCGTGCTCCGCCACCACCAGCCGCGCACGGGCCCGGCAGCGAGAGTTCCGTCCATAGGCATGTCTCCGTGGGGTGATGGCTGCTGACCCTCCGATCATCGCCGCCGACTTTCGGTGCGGTCTGCCGACCGTTCGGCCGACACCTATCGGCTGTTCGGCCCAGCGATCTCGCGCGGGTGAGAGCGGGTGCCGCGAGTAGGTCCTCGGTAACGACGCACAATGCGGCACGGATCGGGAGCCGGCGTTCCTGACCATTTCACTCCGTTTCCGGCTCCCGCCCGGCATGCCGGTGCTGCCCGCCCGCCGCGGGTGGTTCGACCTGCGGACCAAAGGCGTTCCAATGATTCGCCAATAGCGCGACTGCCACAGTGTCGGCGGCGTCCGCCCAGGGCGCTCACCGAATCCGTTGGAAGGGAACACTTTGACACGCGCACTACTGCGGATCATGCTGGCCGTGCTCGGCGGCATACTCGCCCTTGGCTCGCTGACGCCCGCCGTCGCGAACGCCGCGCTCGCCCCTGACTCCGTCCGCCCCGCCGCCGCCACCGAGCAGGACCTCGGCGGCCAGACCCTGAACGAGTACTGCCAGGCGGGGGGCTTCACCAAGGCCACCCAGCACAGCAGCGGCGCCTGGACCTGCGACACGTTCGGCGCCAGCGCGGCCCTCGACCTGACGGCCGCGTGCCAGTGGCAGTTCTCGGACCTGGTGGTCGCCGGCTTCGCGGCCTACAGCCGCAACGGCCACTGCAAGACCCTCGCCTCGAGCGCCGGCCGGATCAGCGACCTGAACAGTATCGGCCAATACTGCCAGGCGCTGGGCTACGTCAAGGCCACCGCGAACGCGGCCAACGTCGTCAAGAACACCGTGACCTCGTGGCGCTGCGTCGACAACTCGAACGGCCAGGACGGCATCGAGCTCGTCATCGACCTGCACGCGGCCTGCCAGTGGGCCAACCCGGCCGCGGTGAACGCCGGCGAGGCGGTCGTGTCGTACTTCCCCAACGTGGGCGCGTACCTCGGAATCACCTGCATCGGCATCGTGGCTTAGCACTCTCGAGGGAGAGCAATGAGACTGATTCACGCGGTCAAGGCCGCGGCGGCCGTGGGTGCGATCGGCATGGCGTTGGTCGTTGCCCCGCAGGCGTCGGCAACGCCGATCGTGGCCGGCCACACCATCACACTGCCGACACCGCCGGCCAAGCCCACGATCAAGCCGGACATCGTGCCGACGGCCACCTCCGACACCTGTGCCGCGGTCCTCTCGCACCTCAAGGACTACGCCGCCCGCGGCGTCAAGCAGGTGGCCTGCGAGAAAACCGTGAGCACCGCGTCGTCGCCAGTGGCGCCCACCGAGGCGCAGTCGGTGCCGGCCATCGGGTTCCCCGCGGCATGTGCCAACAACCACTGGGTGGTCGTCCGCACCGAGGAATGCAACCTGAGCAGCGTCCACATATGGACCACGTGGAACACGAGCACGGGGACGCCCAGCGGGACGGAAACGTACCTGATCAGCCAGGACATCCGCCTCTCGACGACCAGCAGCACGATCACCGAAAGCGTTACGTTCAACTATGCCGGCTCGACAGGCGCCCCCGCCGGCCTGCCCGCGACGATCATATGGAATTCCGCTTGTAGCTCCCCGTGCGCGGTCAGCAGCGTCAAGACCCTCACGTTCACGGTCTCGCCCGGCGCGTCCCCGACCTTCACCGTCACCTACCGGGACAACCCTTCCGCGCAGACGCCCGACACGTTCAGTATCAGCCACGACTACACCGCCAACATCGTCGGATTCATCACGACGGGCAGCGACGCGTGGGCGGCGCCCCTGCCGTTCCGGTGCGACAACAACACCCCCAGCTTCACCAACCCCGGCTGCGTCGTGCCGGGCTACACGCCCAATCTCCCCCTGCCGCTGTCCAAGTACGCCGCCGCGGCGATGAACGTCTTCGTCGGCGAGGGCTTGCTGGCGGGCACCCCCGGCAAAGACGCCCGGACCCCGCTGACCCGGGGCGACCCCGCAAGGACCGACGCGAATCGCGGCGTGACCTGTGGCGGCTTCGCACCGCTGCCGCCCGGCAACAGCTATGGGGTGGTCAGCGACTCCTGCGACGAATATCCCTTCGCGTCCAGCCAACAGAGCGGCGGGGCGCGCAACATCCCCGGCAGCAGCTGCCTGGAAATCGTGGCCACGCAGGACGGCACCGGCGCGTGGACGGCGACCTATCTCAACGCCTACGACCCCAACAATCCGCCGGCGTGCCTGCGCGGACACGTCAACTCGGTGCTGAACTCGCTCGTCGGCAGCCAGGCGCTCAACCCCCTGTACACGGCCAACCGCATCATGATCGGCGACCCGTACACCGTCCAGGTCACCCAATAACGCCCACTGCGCACCGGCCGGCTCACCGACACCGCTTTCGGTGAGCCGGCTTCAGGAAGTGCCTTGTGCCCCTTCGGTTCGCCGGCCGATCAGGGCCAGTCCGGACTCGGCGCGGACCCGCTCGTCGAGGTCGCCGATCTCGGTCGCCACGGCCAGCGCGGCCGTGTGCTGGGCGACGGCGTCGGCCAGGTCACCGGCGGCGGCCCGGGCCTCGCCGAGACCGTTGAGCACGTTCGCCTCCCCGTACCGATGCCCGAGCTCGCTGTACAGCGTCAGAGCGCGCAGGTGGTGTTCCACCGCCGCGTCGTAGTCGCCGAGCCGGGTGTACACGTCACCGAGGGTGGACAACACGGTGGCCTGCCCGTAGCGGTGACCGAGGTCGCGGAACCCGATCAGCGCCGCGCCCAGATGCGCGGCCGCGGTCTGCTGGTCGCCGAGTTGGCTGACCAGATCGCCGAGATTGGACAGGGCGGCCGCCTCACCCCAACGGTCCCCGAGTGCGCGGTACAGGGCGATGGCCTGCCGCAGGTACTCGGCCGCGTCCGTCTGCCGGCCGGTCTCGCTCTCGATCGCACCCAGGTTGGTCAGCGTCGCGGCCTCCCCGTGCCGGTCACCGGCTTGCCGGTACAGGGCGAGTGCTCGCCGGCAGTAGCCGGCCGCTGAGTCGTGCTGTCCGGTGCGGTCGTCGACGACACCGAGATTGGACAGGGCGCGCGCCTGCCCACGCAGGTCACCGGACTCGGCGAACAAGTCGGCGGCCAGACCGAGGTGTTCGCCGGCCGTGCCGTAACTACCGAGCAGCCGGTACACCGCGCCGAGGTTGGTCAGGGCGGTGGCCTCGGCATGCCGATCACCGCTGCCGCGGGCCGCGTGGAGTGCGTGGGAATGCAACGTGAGCGCGTCGGTGTAGTGGCCGCTCTCCAGATAGCGGTAGAGGATGACCGACAGGGAAACGGCGTGCTGCGGCCAACCGTGCTCGGCGGCGTACGCGCACACCTCGATCAGGGTGAGCCGCTCGGCGTCCAGCCACGCGCGGGCCGCTGCCGGGTCGGCCAGCGCGGGAACCGGCGTGGCCGAGGGCGGGACGACCGGTCGGGTGTGCCGTTCCGCGGCGTGCAGGCTGTCCATCGCGCCGGCCGCGGCCGAGACGTAGTAGTCGAACAACCGGGTCAGTGCGATCTGTCGCGTGGCGGCCAGGTCCTCGGTCGTGACGAGTTCGTTGGCGTAGGCGTGCAGCAGGTCGTGCATGGCCAGCCTGCCGGTGTCGGACCGCACCACCAGATGTGCCCGGGTCAAGGAATCGACGACCCGGTCGGCCTGTGCGAGCGGCAGGTCGGTCAGTGCGCTCACCGCATACGTGTCCAGCGTCGGGCCTGGGTGCAGACCGAGCAGGCGGAACACCGCGCTCGTGTCGCTGCTCAAGTGCCGGTAGGACCAGAAGAAGACGGCTCGGACCACCGCGCGCGGGTCGTCACCGGGATCGAGGACCGACAGTCGCTGCTCGGCAAGTTCGTCCGCGGCGGCGGCCAGCGGCGCGGTGGGGTGCAGCGCGGCCCGTTCCGCGGCGACCCGCAAGGCCAACGGCAGTTGAGCGCATCGCTTCGCGAACGCCACGGCGGCAGCCGGCTCCGCGTCGACGCGCGCCCCGATGAGTTTGCCCAGCAGATTGACGGCATCGGCCAGCGGAAGCACGTCGAGGACGATGCGGCGTGCGCCGTGCAGAGCCACGGTGCCGCCCAAGCTGTCCCGACTGGTCACCATGACCGTGCAGGACGGCGTGCCGGGCAGCAACGGCGTGATCTGCTCGGTGGTGGCGGCATTGTCCAGCAGCACCAGCATCCGCCGACGGGCGATCGCGGTCCGGTAGCGCGCGGCGCGCTCGTCCGGTCCAACGGGAATGTCCTGCGGCGGCACGTCCAGTGCGACGAGCAACTGCGCCAGCGCATCGCCGACGTCGACCGGATGACCGGGATCGTAACCGCGCAGGTTGACGAACAGTTGCCCGTCGGGGAACCGGTCACGATGGTGATGCGCCCAGCGCAGGGCCAACGCGGTCTTGCCGACCCCGGCGGTACCGCTGATCGCCGTTATCGCGACCGTGTCCGGACTGTCGGCGTCCGTGGCCAGCACCGCGTCGAGCACGCCCAACTCCTGAACACGTCCGGTGAACAGTGTCGGCGGCGCCGGCAACTGCTCCGGAATCGGCCCCTTCGGACGGGTGGTTGCTGACGGCGCCACCGGCGGGACCAGCGTTGGATCGGAGGTCAGGATCCGTTGGTGCAGTTGCCGCAACGCGAGGCCGGGATCGTTGCCCAATTCGTCGGCCAGCAGTTGGCGGATGAGCTGGTACCGCGCCAGCGCGTCGGCCTGGCGGCCGCTGCGGTAGAGGGCCAGTATCGCCTGCCCGGCGATTCGTTCGTCCAGCGGATTGCGGTCCGCGCGGTCGAGCAGCGACGCCAGCACATCGGCATGCCGGCCGAGCCGCAACTGCGCATCGACCAGATCCAGTTCGGCGGCCAGCCGCTCGTTGCCCAACGTGGCGCGGATCGCGTCGAACCAGGGCGAGTCCAGCTCGGCGACGGCGTCGCCCCGCCACAGCCCCAACGCCTGCTGCAACAGGACAACCGTCCGTTCATCGTCCCTGCTGCGCTGCGCCTGCGCGGTCAGTCGACGAAAGCGGTGCAGGTCGATCTGGGCCGGATCCACTGCCAGCACATAGCCGCCCGACCGGCGCGTGATCGCCACATTGCCCAGCGCGCGGCGCAGCAGCGACAGGTAGGTCTGCACCGTGTTGACCGGTCGATCCGGCCGCCGACCGGTACCCCACACCCGCGCCACCAACTCGTCCGGCGACACCACCCGGTTGGCGTTGAACAGCAAGGCGGCCAACACGGCACGCTGCCGAGCCGTGCCGGCATCGACCCGTCGCCCGCTCAGCACCACCTCCAGCTCACCCAGCAACCGAAACTCCACAGCCCCGGCATCGAAGCTCGCCCCGTCCCCAGCCGACATGCGTCCCGCCCATGGAGTGTCCTGAATCTCCAGAGGAAGACTATGCACGCGGCGAGCTTTCGGTCGGTGCGCTCGGCGCGAACGGTGCCCGACGGTCCGCCCGGACAACACTTCTGGCCATCATCCGGCGCGCGACGGCGAGGGAAAGCCGTGTCGGCAGCAGCCTGCCGAACAGGAGAGCGGTCAGCGCGTTGGCCTTGCCGTCGATGACCGCCGGTCCGTTGCCGGACAGGGCACGCACCACAGTGGTGGCGACAGCTTCGGTGCTCCGCGTGCCGCGGGTGTTCATCGGCGTCTTCGTGGGACCAGGACTGACCGCAACCACCCGGACCCCGGTGCCCCGGGTCTCGGCCCACAACGCCTGGGTGAACGAGACGACATACGCTTTCGTCGCCGCGTACACCGCCAGATAGGGGGCGGGCAGGTATCCCCCGGTGCTGGCGATGTTGACGACAGCCCCGTGACCACGGGCGACCATCGCCGGCAGCAGGAGCGTGGTCAACTCGGTCAACGCGGTGACGTTGACGTCGATCAGGGACCGGAACCGGGCCGGATCGCCGTCGAGCACCGGACCTGGTGCGCTGACACCGGCGTTGTTGACCAGCATCTCCACCTCGATGCCCTCGTCGGCCAACCTCTTGGCCAGTTCCGTCGGCGCGTCGGCGGCGGCGAGATCGGCCGCAAGGGCACGCACGGTCACGCCGTGACGACGGCTCAGCCGCGCGGCCGCCTCGTCGAGCTTGTCCACGCTGCGGGCGACCAGGACGAGGTGCACGCCGGAGGCGGCCAACCGCTCGGCGACGGCCGCCCCGATGCCGGTGGACGCGCCGGTGACGACGGCGAACTTGTCGCGCATGTGCGCTGCTGTGGTCATGATCTCGACGCTAAACCTTGACGTCAATGTCAAGGTCAAGGTGAACTTGGGGCGTGCGCATCGGCGAATTGAGCAAGGCCACCGGCGTCAGCAGTCGGGCACTGCGCTATTACGAGCAGCAGGGCCTGCTGCACAGCGAGCGCCGGCCCAACGGGTACCGCGACTACGCGCCCGAGTCGATCGAGGTCGTCGCGTTCGTCCAGGACATGTTCCACACCGGTCTGTCGTCCGACGTGATCCGGGACATCCTGCCTTGTGCCCGGGACGAGCACCCGCGTGGTGACTGCGCCGCACTCCTCGCGCGCGTCCGGCAGGTCCGCGACGAACTCGTGCGGCAGGAACGCCACATCGCCCAGCGTCGACGGCGACTGGACAGCTACCTCGCCGACGGTTATGAGCCGCGTCCGGCCCGCACCGACACCGTTCCGTAGGGCGAGGCCGCAACCGAGCAACCCTCATCGCGAGCCGGCTCAGCGCGGCATGCCGACCCGGTCCCGTCACGGGGACGAGCGGGCTGCGCCGCACAGCGGAGTGCACGAGCCGGACCGGCTCAGTACCGTCGGACGCGGTGAGTGCAACTGGGGAGAACCGCGAGCCGGCCGCATTGCGGGCACTGGGCGTCCGGCTGAAGCAGCTCCGAGTGCGGCAGGGCCTGTCGCTGCGGGGCATGGCCCGGCGTCTCGGCGGCACCGGACACAGCGCGCTCGTCGACTTCGAACACGGCCGGCGGCTACTTCCGGCCGACCTGCTTGCCCTGTACCACAACGCTTTTCCCGACGACGCGGCCGAACTGACCCGACTGTGGCAGGCGGTGTTGTCGGCCCGGTCCGACGGCGTGACGGCACAACGCCGGCCGGTGGATTCCGTCGCGCAGCTGCCGGCCGACGTCGTCGACTTCGTGGACCGGGAGGCGGAGCTGGGCGACGTGCTGACCTGGGCTCGGCGGGCGGCGGGGCCGACGGTGGTGGCGATCGCCGGCGAGCCCGGCGTGGGCAAATCCAGTTTCGCGCTCCGGGTGGCGCATCGGGTCCGCGCCGACTATCCCGACGGTCAGCTGTTCGTCGCGTTGCACGGAGCGGGTCCGCGGGCGCTCGCGCCGGCCCAGGTGATCGCCCAGCTCCTGCTGTCGCTGGGAGTCGAGGACCGCGACCTCCCGTCGGACCTGGACCGCCGGGCGGCGCTGCTGCGGTCCGTGCTGTCCACCCGTCGGGTGCTGATCGTGCTGGACGACGCCGCCGACGAAGGGCAGGTGCGGGCGGCGCTGCCCGGGCACGGCGCGGTGCTGGTGTTGATCACCTCGCGTGGACCGCTGGCCGCACTGGACGGCGCGCGGCACGTCCGGCTCGACGTGTTCACCCCGGACGCGGCACTCGAGCTGTTCCGCCGGGTGACCGGCGCCGACCGGGTCGCGGCGGAGCTGCACGAGAGCCGGCAGGTCGTCGAGCACTGCGGGTACCTGCCGCTGGCCACGCGTTTGGCCGCCGCGAGTGTCGCGACCTGGCCGTCCGGGCCGATCCGGGACTGGGCCGCGGAACTGGCCGACCGCGCGACCCGGCTGCGCCGGCTGCGGGTCGGCGATCGCGGCGTGGACACCGTGTTCGAACTGAGCTACCAGGCGCTGTCCGCGCCGGCCCAGGTGCTGTTCCGGCGGACGCCGTTGCTGCCCGGACCCGACTTCAGCGCCGGGACGGCGGCCAGCGTCGTGCCCGACGGTGTCGACGCGTCGCTGGCGGAGTTGGTCCGGCGGGGCATGGTCCAGGTGTCCGACCGGGCCCACCGCTACCGGATGCACGATCTGCTCCGGCTGTTCGCCGAGACGCGCCTCAGCGACGAGGAGTCCGTCGCCGAACGTGAGCTCGCCGAACGAGCCGCGCTCGACGACCTGCTCCGCACCGCGTACGACGCGGGCGCGACGCTCGACCCGTCCGGCTACGCCGCGCCGCGCCCCGAAAGCCGGTTCGTCCACCGTGACGAGGCGATTCGCTGGCTGGACGCGGAAAGCCGGTGCCTGCCGGCGGCGGTGCGGCGGGCCGCCGAGTTGGGGCTGACCGAGCTGGTGTTCCCGCTGCTCGCGGCGCTGCCGTGGTACTGGGATCTGCGCTGCCGCTGGGACGACTGGCGCGAGGTCAACCAGCACGCCCTGGCCCTGGCGGTCACCGTCGGGGACGGTCGGCAGCAGGTGATCGCGTTGAACGGGCTGTGCATCGCCCTGCGCTCGGTCGGCGACGTCCAGGCGGCCATCGGCCATGGCCGGCGCGCGGTCCGGCTGGCCCACCGCATCGGCTGTCTCGACGAGGAAGCCGGGGCGATGGACCGGCTGGGCTGCGCGCTGGGCGACGTCGGGGACCACGCGGCGGCGGTGTCGCTGTTCACCGGCGCGATCCGGCTCAACGAGCAGCTCGGCGAGCGGTGGTCGCTGGCCACGAGCCGCCGTCACCTCGGGGAGACCCTGAGCCGGCTCGGCGAGCTCGACCGGGCCGCGGCGGCCTTCGAGCAGGCGGTCGCGGAGTTCATCGAGCTCGGCGCGGTCCGGTCGGCGGCGATGACGTTCTGCGCCCACGCCGAGGTGCTGCTGGCCCAGGGTGAGTTGGCCGCGGCGGCCGACCGCTGCCGGTCCGCGCTGGCCTCCTTCCGGTCCCAGGACGACCACTGGGGCGTGGCCTACGCGCGGTTCGTTCTCGGGCGGGTCCTCATGGCCGGCGAGCGCCGTGAGGACGCCGTCCGGGAACTCGTCATCGCCGTCGACGCCTTCGGCGCCTTGCGGGACAACAGCTATCAGGCCGAGGCACTGCGAGCGCTGGCGGCGCTGTCGGACCTGCCGGCCGGCTGACCCGGCCGGCCGACGGAACTCACGTCCACGGCGCGCTGAGGCTGAAGCCGCACACGCCGTTGCCGAGCAGCACGAAACCGGTCAGGTTAGCTGTCTTCGGGCCGAAGCCAGGCACCAAGACCGTCTGCCAGTTCGAGCTCCACAGGGCTCGGCCGCCGGCGTTGATGACGCCCGGCTGCTCGACCGCGCCGATGCCGTTCGTCGTCACGCCGTAGCTGCCGGCGCCCATGGCGCCGGCGGTCGACCACAGGGTGAGGTCGTACTGCCTGGTGCTCGCCCGGGTGTCGAACTTGGCGAAGCCGCACGTCCCCGGCACCCGGCCGGAGGTGCCGTCGGGATGGACGGTGGACGATGCGGCCGACCACGTCATCGGCACGGTGATGACGGTGTCCGATGTCGGGGCCGCGCCGGCGGAGCCGGCCGTGGCCAAGGCCATGGCGACAATCCCCGCGAGCGCGGCCGAACGTGCGGTCCAGCTCATGACTCTCTCCCGCCTGGTGGTGTCCGAACCTGTCGGGCCGGTGGCCCGGTACCACCGTGCCGGCGGCCACCGACCGGTCGACAGCCGGCAGACCGAACCCGGACCGTTTCCGGACCGGGCAGTTCGGCCGGCAGGCGGGCACCGGGACAATCGGCCTCCCCAGCAGGGTCGTTGGTCATCTTGCCCGTCGAGGCATCTCTCAGCAGACTCAAGTCACTCGATCATCCAGCTATTTGGCCAGCGAGAAACTGCGCCTGAGAGGAACTTGTCATGACCGAGCAGACCACCACCCTCACCGCCGCCGACGAGCAGACCCTGCTCACCGCCGCCTACGGCACCGTCGTGCTGATGACCGCGGCCAACCCCGGCCCCATCGCCTCCGCGAAGTCCAGCACCGCGGCGAGCCTGGCCATGACCTCGGCCACCGGCCTGACCGGCCGCGTGTTCGCGATCAAGACCAAGGCCAAGGACCTCGACCTGAACGGCGGCAACACCGCCGAGATCGCCGACACGGTGTTCCCGGCGCTCACCGCCTCGGTGGAGCTGTTGCAGGCCAAGGCCCCCGACGAGGCCGAGAACTTCCGCACCACCATCACCACGATGACCGCGGCCGCCATGCGGTCGCACCACGGCGAGCCGCTGCCCACCGAGGTCGAGATGGCACGCAAGATCCACAACGCCCTGGACGCGTGACCCGCCTGCCCGATGCGGCAGCATGACCCACCATGCTGCCGCGTCGGGTCCGGCACTACGTTGACCGTCCAGCCGGACGATCGTGAGGAACGGGGCCACTGTGGACAGACCGCTGGGCGACGTCATTCGTGAATACCAGGCGGCCGTCGACGACTACGACCGCGAACTCGCCCGCGCCCTCGACGTCAACGAAACCGACCTGCGCTGTCTGGAGATCCTGCTGATGGAACTCCCCGAGGCCAGCCCTGGCCAACTCTCCGAGCGCCTCGGCCTGACCACCGGCAGCATCACCAGCCTGCTCGACCGACTGGCCCGGGCCGGCTACCTCACCCGCGAGCCACACCCGACCGACCGCCGCAAGACCGTCGTTCGCACCACCGCCTCCCTGCGGCAGCGCGCCGACGCGCTCATCCGCCCGCTCGTCGACGAGGGCCAGGCCATGGTCGACAGCTACGACCCGGCCCAGATCGAGGTCATCACCGGCTTCCTGACCCGGGCCACCACCTTGCAGCGACGGCACATCGACCGACTCCGCCGCACCGACAACGCTTGAGCCAGTGTCGGCCGAGTCCGGTGTCCACCCCGACGGCCAGGTCGACCACGTCGTCACGCGACAGGAAGGTGCGCAACCCTCGCATTCTCGGCAAGCGGATGGGATCAGGCGACGAGCATGCCGTGCGATGACACCGAGGTGCTCGGACTCGGCGCGTTGACGACCGTTCCCTTCCGGTAGCCGCCGAACAGCAGGCCGAGCAACAGCACCGCGAGGACGGCCAACAGCAACCACAGCAGGACCGATCTACGCACTGCGCCTCCCCGCGTTTCCCCTACGATGAATAGCCGTATGCCCGTGTCATCAAACCATCGGCAGCACGGTACTGGCAGCGAGGGAGTCAAGTGCGCATGGGGACCTGGCGGAAACGTGCCCTGGCCGCGGCAGCCGTCGCTATCCTCCTATTGGCGGCCGTATTGGTTGGATCGGCCGTACAACTGTTACCCCAGTTGCGCAATCCGTTCGCCGACACCACCCAGGAGCGGTCCGGGCCCGTCCTGCTCAAGTCGATCGTTCAGATGTCCCGGTACGAGGCCGCCAGCGGCACCTTCCAGGTCGTGGTGGACATCTCGTCGGGCAACTCGTTCCTGCCGAGCTTCCTGGCCGGCAGCGACACGATGTTCGTCGGTGTCGGCACCGTGAACGCGTACGTCGACTTCGGCCACCTCTCGGGCGACGCCGTCCACGTGTCCGACGACCGGCTGTCCGCCACGATCACCCTGGACCACGCCCAGTTGGCCGCCGCGGCCCTTGACGTCAAACAGTCCTACGTCTACGCGCAGCAGCAGGGACTGTTCACCAGGGTCAACGACTTCCTCAACGGCAACCCGAACTCCCAGCAGGCGCTCTACGAACTGGCCCAGCGCAACATCCAACAGGCGGCCGCCAAGAGCGAGCTGACCACCGACGCCGAACGCAACACCAAGGCCATGCTGGTCAACCTGCTTCAGTCACTGGGCTTCAAGACCGTCACCGTCACCTTCGGCCACCCGGGCGGCAACTGACCACGACGGCACCCCGTCGAGGGCTATCGCCGCTGGCTGGTGCGGGGTAGCCGGAGCCGGAGCCGGAACCCGCCGTCGGCGGTCGGGCTGGTGGTGATGGTCCCGTCCAGCAGCGCGGCTCGTTCCTGGAGACCGACGAGGCCGTGGCGGGCGCTGGGCAGTTGCAGCGTCGGACGGGTGGGGCTGGTGTTGGTGACGGTCACGGTGAGGTCGGTGTCGTCGTGGGCGATGTCCACGGTGGCCGTGCTGCCGGGGGCGTGCTTGCGGACGTTGGTGAGCGCTTCCTGGATGGTCCGGTAGACGGTGCGTTGGACGGCGGTGTCGATGTCCAGCGGCGCGACACCGGTCAGTCGGGTCTCGATCCCGCTGTTGGCGACCAGACGGTCCAGATCGGACAGTGTCGGCTGGGGCGTCAGCTCGGTGGCCTGGCTGCCGGAGGCCCGCAGCAGGTTCACCATGTGCCGCAGCTCGTCCAGGGTGTCCACCGACAGCTTTCGGACGTTCTCGGCGGCCGCCTTCACGGCCGTGTCGGTGGTCGACACCCCGAGCGCGCCGGCCTGCACGGCGATCAGGCTGACCTGGTGCGAGACGACGTCGTGCATCTCGCGCGCGAGTTGGTTGCGTTCCTTGGCCAGGATCGCCTGCGCGTCCATCTCCCGCTCGTGCTCACGGGCCTGCCGGATGTCCTCCAGCCGCAGCGCGAGCTCCCGCTGGGCGTGCACCAGGCGGCCGAAGAAGATCGGCGCGGCCGCGGTCATCGTCGCGTAGATGATGGTGAGCACCAGATCGGAGCGCGGATACTGGTAGTCCAGACCGGGAAAGAGGTAGCCGACCGCGGCGAGCAGCCCGCCGCCGGCCAGCAGGTACCGGTTCGAGTACGTGAGGGCGACGGCGTAGAGCGCGATGAGCGTGGCGATCACCGAGCCGACCAGGGCGAGCGCGGGCAGGGTGAGCAGGAACACCGGGACGGGCCAGCGGCGACTGAACAGCAGGGCGGCGACGGCCAGCACGGTGACGGCCACGGACAGCGGGTCGGTGGGCTGGTTGAGCGCGGCGTCGACGGCGGCGAGGGCGATCAGCCCG
Organism: Kutzneria sp.; assembly: GCA_035492655.1. GTDB lineage: Bacteria > Actinomycetota > Actinomycetes > Mycobacteriales > Pseudonocardiaceae > Kutzneria. The sequence goes on from DATJJB010000482.1 coordinate 17,538, forward strand.
GCCTCGGCGAGACGGGTCCGGTTCACGACGTCTCGCCGCCGGCGAGCAGGCCCGCCCGCTGCGCCACGAGCGCGGCCTGCACGCGGCTGCCGACCCGCAGCTTGGTCAGGATCGCGGACACGTGGTCCTTGACCGTGCCGACGCTGAGGTGCATCGCGCCGGCGATGTCCACATTGGACAGTCCGTCGGCGATGAGGACGAGCACGGCGCGTTCCCGCTCGGAGAGTTGGTCGACCTGCGATGCCTCGGCCGTGCCGGCGCCCGAGCCGAGATAGCCGTCGACGACCGTGCGGGTGACCTTCGGCGAGAGCACCACGCCGCCGGCGGCCAGCGTGCGGACGATCTGGGCGAGCTGGTCGGGGGCGGTGTCCTTGAGGACGAACCCGGCCGCGCCGGAGCGCAGCGCCGCCGCGACGTACTCGTCGGAGTCGAACGTGGTGAGCATCGCCACCGCCGGCGGGTTCTGCCGGCCGAGCACCTGCCGCAGGATGGTCAGGCCGTCCACATCGGGCATCCGGATGTCCAGCAGCACGACATCGGGCCGGTGCAGGCCGATCTCCTTGACCGCCTGCGACCCGCTCACGGTCGCCACGACCTCGATGTCGCCGGCGGCCTCCAGGATGAGTCGGAAGCCGGAGCGCACCAACTCCTCGTCGTCGACGACGATCACTCGAACCATGCGGATCAGTCTGACCGGCCACTGGTTCCCCGGCCATCCGAGGCCCGGCGGCCGCGCTCCGTCCGTCGGCTGGATGTCGGCAGCCGGTCGGCGGGCCGTTCGGGCCGGGTAACCGGTGTCCGACGGCGGCGGCGCGGGCCGAGGATGGGTCGTGACGAAAGGAGTTGCCGTGGACAACAACGACCGCGAGCTGATCACGGGCCTGGCCAACCGGCTCCGGCAGGCCCACCCGGTGGCGAAGGACCCCCAGGTCGCCGAGGTGATCGCCCAGCACATCGCGTCCCAGCCGGACTCGCTGTACCTGCTGGTGCAGGCGGTCCTCGTGCAGGAGGACGCGTTGCGCACGGCCCAGGCCCGGATCGCCGAGCTGCAGGCGGCCCAGCCGGCGCAGCCGGCTTTCGGGTCCGCGCCGGCCCCGGCCTACGGAGCTCCCGGGTACGCGCAGCCGGGTTACGGGCAGCCGGCCGCTCAGCCCGGCGGTGGCGGGTTCATGTCGCGGATGTTCGGCCAGAACCGGGACGCCGCGCCGATGGGCGCGCCGCAGGGCGGTGCCGGCGGCGGGTTCCTGAAGACGGCGGCGGCCGCGGCGGCGGGTGTCGCCGGTGGCGCGCTGCTGTTCCAGGGGTTGAACGGGATGTTCGGCGGGCACGAGGGGGCGGCGAGCGAGGCGCACCACGCCATGGAGGAGCCCGGCGGCTGGGACGACAGCGATCAGTGGTGAGACGAGGTTCGTGCGGGGCCGCCTCACCGTAGGCGGCCGGACCGCGCTCAACGAACACTCGGTGGCGCGGCGGACTCACGCACGATCACGGTGGTGGCCAGTTCGACGCGAGCGCGGTTGAGGGTCGCACCGGCGGCCAGCCGCAGCAGGGCGTCGGCGGCGGCCCGGCCCATCTCGGCGAACGGCTGGCGCGCCGTGGTCAGCGGCGGCGAGGCCCATCGACCGGGGGGGACATGTCGTCGAAGCCGGTGATGCTCAGGTCCTCCGGGATCCGCAGACCGCGGACCCGGACCGCCGCCATGACAGCACCGCGAGCAGACTGTGACGATCCCTCACTTCTTTGCGGCTGCGCGCCGAAAGTCCCGTGTGGTACGGCCATCGGTCCCTGGCGTGCGCGGACCGTGGCGGCGCAGTCTGGCCGGGGGTGAGGCACATGACCACGATGGGACGGACACGGCGATTCCTCGGCGACTGGTGGCAGCGGTATCACCGGTGGATGTACCGCGGGGGTCGGCCGAACGGGTGGGCGCGGCCCCAGAACGCGCTCTCGGCGAAGCTGTTCGCCAAGGGGATGTTCGGGGCGGAGCGGGTGGTGACCATGGCGGTGCCGGGACGGCGGACCGGGCGGGTCGTCGCTTTTCCCCTGGTGGTGGCGGACTACGAGGGAAACCGTTTCCTGGTGGCGATGTTGGGCGAGAACACGAACTGGGTGCGCAACGTCCGCGCGGCCGGCGGACACTGCGTGCTGCGGCACGGCCGCGTGGAGGCCGTTCGGCTGGCCGAGGTCGATCCCGCCGACCGAGCGCCGGTCCTGCGCCGGTATCTGGCCGTCGCACCGGGCGCACGCCCGCACTTCCCCATCGACAGGTGGGCCCCGCTGGCCGAGTTCGAGCGCATCGCACCGACGATCCCCGTCTTCCGCATCACCTCCGATGACGGGACACCGGCCGCCTGACCGCGCACAACGAAGCCGCCGACGGGCTCCGCGTCGGCGGGGAACGGCGTTCCCCGCCGACGCCGGAGGTCAGCAGACCGTGGCCACCACGGTCCCGGTGCCCGGGTGGCCCGGGTCGGGCCGGTAGCCGGGATCCGTCCTGACGATGATCACGTGCACGGTGTCACCGGCGATGACCGGGCCCGACTTGGTGACGTGGCTGGCGACGAGCACCGCCATGTACGACGGCAGCGCGCCGGCCGGCGGCGGTGTGCTGTTGCCGGGATCAGTGGTCCAGGAGACGCCGCAGCCGGGGGCCGGCGGGGCATCCTCGAAGCCCTTGAAGCTGGCCGGTGCGGAGCCACCGCTGAGCGTGTTCACGCCCGACCACTGCGCGCCCCAGAACGTGATCGACCCGGTCGCGCTGCGGTCGCCGACCACGAACGACCCGCCCTGGCTGTAGGCGTACACCAGGGCGTGCTGGGTGTTGGCGGACGGCAGATCGGCGTCGTCACCGGCGAAGGTGTCGGTGACCGGCTGCGGTCCCAGGCCGACGGCGACCGGGCTGATCGAGCAGGCCGCGGTTCCGGCGGAGTCGGTGACGGCGGTGCAGCTCTGCGCGGTGCCGCCCGAGCCGAGCGTCATGGTGACGTTCTTGCCCGGCAACGGCGCGCCGTTGTTGGCGTCGGTCAGCGTCGAGGACAACGCCGCCGTGCCGCCCGCGACGAAGAGCTGCAGGGCACTGGTGGAGGTCACCGCCGTAGGCCGCTTCTGCCACACCACGGTCACCGTGTTCGACGGGATGGAGCCGGCGACGTTGGTGACCGTCGCCTGCACGGTGTCGGTGCCGGTGGCCGCGCTCGTGTACGTGAACGAGGCATGGCCGTTGGCATCGGTCACCGCGGGACCGGAACCGGCAGTGCCGGTGTTGGGCCCGGACAGGGCCGCGAAGTCCACGGTCGCGCCTTGCAGCGGCGTGCCGCAGGCCGACAGCGTGGCCGTCACCGAGGCCGTCTGCCCGACGTCATGGGTCTGCGTGGGCGGCGCCAACGTGAGTTGGGCACCGGGCACGCAGGGCGTCCCCCCGACCGGAACCCATTGGGCGGACTCGTTACCGGCGGGGATACCGGGGCGAGCGCAATCAGCGCCGTCGACCCCACCGGTGTTGAGCACCTGCCCGGTGTCCGGGTAGGTGGTGGCGACACCGTTGATGCTGACCGTGACCTCCGGGACGACACCGGACTGGTGGCAGTTGCCGGCCCAGTCGGCGCCGTTGGGACCGATGTCGGAGGTGTCGAAAAGGGACGGTCCGGTGGTGACGCCGGGCGTGCAGCCGTCGCCGCCGCCGGAGGCCGTCGGGCCGAGGACGAGCTGGCCGCCGAACGGAAGGCCGACGTTGTGCGGCCACAGGTCGAAGACGCACGGTCCCAACGAGACGGTCACGTAGTCGACGTTCTCGGTGACCGCGGTGGCGTTCGCGATGCGGATCGCGCCGCCGTCAAGCGAAGCGGTGCTCGGCAAGCCCTCGTTGACGACGCCGTTGCCGGTGTTGTACGGCGTCGGGAACACCGGTCCCCCATGACGGAGGCTGTCGGCGTAACCGACGAAGACGGTGTAGCCCGGCGATGAGTCGGCCGCGGCCGCACCGGTGACGGCGAACAAGCCGGCGATGACCAATCCGAGGACGGCGGCGATCGAGGTGAGCCGCCGGGCCGCCACCGTGTGCGGTTCGGGTCTTCGGAGTGTGTCCATGGGCAGTGCTCCCTGCGTTGTCGCGAGGGCGCTGGCATTCCGACGCCCTGGTACACGTGGCATGGTCGGCTTCGATCACGGCGTCGTTAGCGGTCGACGGTCCGTCCCGGGCAAGGTGCATCTGTTCGGGTTGTCTTCTCCGTCACCGGTTAACGGCAAGTTCGCCCGCTCGGACGAGCGGGTTCCTGATCTCGTCGGAGTGCCCGGTAAGAGCTCGGTGAGAACTCGTGGCGGTCCGACCTTCGACGGATGTCGGGATATGCCGGAAGCGGTATACCTCGTGCTGCCGTTCTCGTCAGAAGTGTTTCCCTGCCGGGGAGAACGGCAGCTGCCGCCGTGTTTTATCCCTGCCCGTGGGCGCCCGCGCCCGCTGTAGTGACCCGGAGGGCACATGTCTCGTCTGGATCCCGCCCGTGAGCATCTGATCGGGCTGTACCGCATCGTGATCGGGCTGCTGTTCGCCTGTCACGGCCTGAAGTCCGTGTTCGGCCTGTTCGGCGCGCATCCGTCGCCGGTCGGCCAGTGGCCGGGCTGGTGGGCCGCGCTCATCCAACTGGTGTGCGGCGCGCTGGTGTGCGTCGGAATCGCGAGCCGGCCGGCCGCGGTGTTGGGCTCGGGCTCGATGGCCTACGCCTATTTCACCGTGCACGCGCCGAACGGCCTGTGGCCGATTCAGAACGGCGGCGAGGCCGCGGCGTTGTTCTGCTGGGCGCTGCTGATCGTGGCGTTCGCCGGACCGGGCCGATTCGCGTTGGCGCGTCTGTGGTCGCGGCCGATGGCCGAGCCGGTCGCATCGTCCGCCTGAGCAGCCCTCATCCGGCCCGGCGCGGACGTTTCAGCGCCGGGCCGGGTGATCAGCGGGCAGCGTCGATCGCGGACTGCAACGACTGCAGGTAACCCTCAGAGGTGTACGTGGCGCCGCTGACGGTGTCGATCCGGGCGCTTTGCGCTTGCAGTGTCTCCTGGACCAGCTGCGGCACGGCGGCGTTGTTGATCTCGACGTCACGCCGGCTCTCGTTGGGCACCTGCACGGTCTCGGCGGCGGTGATCCGACCACCGGACAACGTGATCCGGACCTGCACCGGTCCGTAGGGGGTGTCGGCGGCGGCGCCGTCGTAAGTGCCGCTCTTTCCGGCGCCGCTGGTGGTTGACGGCGAACCGCTGGAGGTCGCCGGGGCGGAGGAGGTGGGGGCGGGCACGGCAGAGCCGGCGGGCAACCGACCGGGAGAGCCGGTGGTGCCCACCGCCTCAGAGTGGGTGCTGGTGCGGTAGCTGAACAACAGCACCACCACCGACACCGTGGCGGCGAAGATCACCGCGATCCTGGTCATTGGTCTCCTCCTACCAGGCGAAGTTCTCGGTATGGATGCGGGTGCTGGCGACACCGACCGCCAGCGCGGAGGCGACCACGGCGGCGGTCCACTCCTCGGGGCCGCACACGTAGACGTCGTGCTCGGCGATGTCCGGCACCAAGTGCCGCAGCACGTGCGTGTCCGGTGCGCCCTGGTATCGGTCCGGCAGCCACGACGCGCGGCCGCGGGGCCGCGGCCCGATCAGGTACGCCAGGCGGATGCCGCGGTGGGCGGACATCGCGTCGAGCTCCTTGCCGAACACCACGTCGGCGGGGGCGCCGGCACGGTAGAGGAGCACGGCGTCGCCACGGCGGTAAGGCATCGCCTCCAGCAGCGCCCGCAACGGTGTGATGCCCACGCCGGCAGCGATGAGCGTGACCTTCGCGCCGCCGCGAGCTGAGCCGAGTCGCCCGTACGGGCCTTCGAACACCGCTCGGGTGCCGGGACGCAACCGGGCGAGGCGGCCGCTGCCGTCGCCGAGGTTCTTGGCGGTGATGCGAAGTCGAACGCCATCGGGCGCGGCTGACAGCGAGAACGGGTGGCCGCGGGTGAACCCGGGGCCGTCGAGGAAGCGCCACACGAGGAACTGCCCGGCCGCGACCGGGAGCCGGTCGAGGTGACGGCCGCTCAGGTACACCGACACCACGCCAGGGGCCTCGTGGACCACGCCGTCGACGACCAGGCGGTGCCGCAGGTTGCGGGCCACGGGCACGGCCACCCGCCACATCAGCAGCGCGCCGGCTGCCAGCGCGTATGCCGTCCACCAGAACACGGTCGCGACCGGCGAGGCGGTGAAATCCGCACCGGTCCACAGCTGGTGCGGCAGCGCCAGCCCCACGCCGAGGTAGGCGTACAGGTGCAGCAGGTGCCACGACTCGTACCGCAGCTTCCGGCGGGCAGCACGGATGGAGGTGGCCGCGACCAGGACCAACGCCGCGGTGCCGGCCGTGGCCAGCAGCATGCCGGGATAGGTGGTGACCAGGTCCCACACCTCGGCCAGCAGCCCACTCCGGTCGGCGCCGGCGTAGCCGAGGCTGATCAGCACGACGTGCGCGAGCATCAGCGTCACCGAACCGAACCCGACCAGCCGGTGGCGGCGCGCCAGCTCGTCCTGGCCGTAGCTGCGCTCCGCCCACGGGATCCGGGCCATCAGCAGCACCTGGAGCAGCAGCAGGTCGGCGGAGACCAGGCCGGTCAGCCGGCCCAGCGTGGTCAGCGGGTCCGTGCCGAGGTTCTGCACGCCCCGACCGGCCACCCACAGCGCCACCACGAACAGCACGCTGAACCAGGCCGTCAGGCCGCAGGCGTCACGCCACCACGGCTGGGCGGGGCGCAGCCTCGGCGCCAGGGAGCGGGGGGAACGGAGGGTGGCGGTCAACGGGCGGACTCCTGGATCGGTTACCCGCCACCCTGCCCGCGCCGGGTGAAGATCCGTCTTGCTGCGGTTAAGAGTCCGGTGAGAGCCGGTCGTCGGCGACGGTGAACCCCACCACGGCGCCGCCGCCCGGACGACGCGCCGCGACGACGTCGCCACCGTGCCCGAGTGCGACCTGCCGCACGATCGCCAGCCCCAGCCCCGACCCGGGCAGCGCCCGGGCGGTGTCGGCCCGGTAGAACCGGTCGAACACCCGGGTCAGGTCGGCCTCGGCGATGCCGGGCCCGTGGTCGCGGACCTCGACACGACCGCCGCGCAGCACGACCTCGACCGGCCCCGTGCGGTCGAACTTCACGGCGTTGTCCAGCAGGTTCAGCACCGCCCGCTCCAGCGCGCGGGCCTGCCCGAGCACGCACACCGGCTCGGTGTCGACGTGGATCTCACGCCCCGACCGGCGGCGGACCCGCTCGGCGGC
>DATJJB010000483.1:0-4428 GCA_035492655.1 Kutzneria sp.
GTGTCGCCGCTCGCAACGGAGTGCTGACCCTGCACGGATTTGGCGCGGCCAGGTTGGCCGAGCTGTACCGGTCCGCGCTGGCCGGCGAACCCGACTGCCTGCCCGCCACGGAACGGGAAAACCTGCTGAGCCGGTGGAGTGCCGGGCCGACGGTCGAGCGCGGGGCGGAGACCGTGATCGACCTGTTCCGCAAGCAGGCGGCCCGGACGCCGGACGCCGTTGCCGTGCGAGCGGACGGCACCTCGATCACCTACCGCGAGCTGGACGAGCAGTCGAACCGGTTTGCCCGGCGCCTCAACGGACTCGGCATAGGCGCGGAGTCGCCGGTCGGCGTGTGCCTGCGGCGGTCGGCCGACCTGCTGCCGGTGATCCTGGGCATCTGGAAGGCCGGCGGGACCTACCTGCCGCTGGACCCGGAACTTCCGGTGCAACGGTTGCAGCGCATGATCGAGGCGGCCGACGCGGCGCTGGTGGTCACGCGTAGCGAGCACCTTGGCGTGACAGGCAGCGCGAAACTGCTGCTCCTGGACGAGGAACAGCCGCTGACCGACGCCGAGCCGATCGACGTTTCCGTTGGGGCGCGGCAACTCGCGTACGTGATCTACACGTCCGGCTCGACCGGTGCGCCCAAAGGCGTGATGGTGGAGCACGGAAACCTGGTCAACTATCTACTGTGGACTGTCGACGAGTACGCCGCGCGCGGCACCGGCGGGTCGGCGTTCTTCACGTCGATCACCTTCGACCTCGGCATCCCTAGCCTGCTGACGCCGCTGCTGGTCGGCCAGACCGTCGACCTGCTGCCGGATCCGCTCGACACCGCCGACCTCGGCGCGCTGCTCGTCGCCGGCGCCCCGTACAGCTTCCTCAAGATGACCCCGGGGCACCTCAACCTGCTCACCCTCGACCTCGGCCCGGACGAGGCCCGTGGCCTGGCCGGCATCGTGATCGCCGCCGGCGACGCGTTCCCGACCGAGCTGGCCCGGCGCTGGACCGAGCTCGCCGGCACGCCGGTCGCCACCGAGTACGGGCCGACCGAGATCACCGTCGGCAACTCCGGGCAGGTGATCACCGATGATCGCGGGGACGGCCTGATCCCGTTGGGCCAGGCCATTCCCAACACCAGCATGTACGTGCTGACCGAGGGCCTGGCGCCGGCGCCGGTCGGCGTGCCGGGCGAGGTGCACATCGGCGGCCTCGGCGTTTCCCGGGGCTACCTGGGCGATCCGGCGCTCACCGCGACCAAGTTCGTGCCGGATCCGTACGGGACGCCGGGCGCGCGCCTGTACCGGACCGGCGACCGGGCCCGCTGGCAGCCCAGCGGGGACCTGGAGTTCCTCGGCCGGGGCGACGGGCAGGTCAAGATCCGCGGCTACCGGGTGGAGCTGGGCGAGATCCAGGAGACGTTGCGGCGACGGCCCGACGTCGAGGACGCGGTGGTGATCGCGGTCGAGCAGCCGCGCCGGCCGCCGCGGCTGACGGCGTTCGTGCGGGGCAGCGTGGCGGCGCCCGACCGGCTGCGGGCCGACCTTGCCGCCGAGCTGCCCGCGCACATGGTGCCGGCCGAGATCGTGCTCGTCGACGGTTTCCCGTTGACGGCCAACGGAAAAGTCGACACCCGGGCCTTGGTCCAGAGCAGTGGGGAGAACCGGTGAACTACCAGGTGGTCGTCAACCACGAGGAGCAGTACTCGCTGTGGCCGGCCGACCGCCAGCCGCCGGCCGGCTGGCGCGCCGACGGGCACACCGGCGGCAAGGACGAGTGCCTGGCCCACATCGCCGAGGTGTGGACCGACCTGCGACCGCTGAGCGCCCGGTCATGACGCCGCTGCTGCCGGAGCTTGTCCTGGCCCGAGCCGGGGAATGCCCGGACGCGACCGCCGTGCGGTCCGACCGGGGCGACCTGAGCTACCGAGAGTTGGTGCGGACGGCGCGCCGCATCGCATACGGACTCGTCGTCCGGAACGTCGGCGTGGAGTCGATGGTCGGCGTCATGGTCTCGCCGGGGCCGGACATGGTGGCCTGCCTGCTGGGCATCTGGCTGGCCGGCGCCTGCTACGTGCCGCTGGACCCGATGGCCCCGGCCGGACGCCTGCGTGACGTGGTCGCGCTGGCCGACCCGGTGCTGGTCATCGTCGACGACCAGCGGGCGGCCGATCGGCTCGGCCTGGGCGTCACGGTGCCGCAGCTGGTCGGCACCACCGACCACGTGCCGCTGCCGTACCGGCTGACGACGGCCCGCCGGGCGGCGTACATGATCTTCACCTCAGGCTCGACGGGGACCCCCAAGGGGGTGGTCGTCGAGCACGAGGGCATCGCCAACCGGGTGCAATGGGGCGTGCGGACGCTCGGGCTGACCGCCGACGACCGAGTGCTGCAGAAGACGCCGCTGACCTTCGACGCGGCCGGCTGGGAGATCTTCGCGCCGCTGATCACCGGTGCGGCGGTGACCTTCGGCCGGGCGGCGGCCGGGCGGGACGCCGGCGAGCTCGTGCGGTCGATCCGGGAGCGCGAGATCACCGTGTTGCAGGTCGTGCCGACCATGCTGCGGCTGCTGGCCGTCGAGCCTGGTCTTTCCTCCTGCACGAGCCTGCGGGTGATCTGCTCGGCCGGCGAGGCCTTGCAGGCCGAGCTGTGCCAGCGCGTGCTGGAGCAGGTGGATGTCCGGATGCTCAACACCTACGGGCCCACCGAGTGCTCGATCGACGTCCTGGCGGAGTGGTTCGACCCGGCACAGCGCAGCGGCCCGGTGCCGATCGGCCGGCCCGTCGACAACACCCGGATCCAGGTGCTGGACGACGAGCTGTACGCCGGCGGCGCGGGCGTCGGCCGCGGCTATCACCGCGATCCGGCGCAGACGGCTGAGCGTTTCGTGCCGGATCCGGACGGTCCCCCCGGTTCCCGGCGGTATCGAACCGGGGACCTGGTCCGGATCCTCGACGGCGGTGCGCTGGAGTTCGCCGGCCGCGCCGACGGCCAGCTCAAGATCAACGGTGTCCGGGTGGAGCCGGGCGAGGTCGAGGCGGCCCTGGAATCGCACCCCGACGTCGTCGAGGCCGCGGTCAAGGCGGTCACCGATCCGCACGGCGTCCAGCGACTGGCCGCCTGGGTCGTGGCGGCGCGGACCGACGGGCTGACGGCGTACCTGCGGGAACGCCTGCCGTCGGCGCTGGTGCCGGCGATCATCAGCCCGCTGGACACCCTGCCCCGCACGACCAGCGGCAAGACGGACCGGGCGCGGCTGCCGGAACCGGACTGGTCGTCCGGTACGTCGACTGCTGGTGCGACGACCGCTGAGGAGCGCATCGTGCTGGCGGCCTGGCGGCAGCTGCTCGACGTGGACCAGATCGGCCTGGACGACGACTTCTTCCGGCTGGGCGGGCATTCGTTGCTGATGACGCGGCTCGCCGCCGCGCTGACCGAGGCATCCGGACTGGCCCTCGACTTCCGCGAGCTGCACTACGCCTCGACCGTGCGCGATCAGGCGCGACTGCTGAGCAAGGCGATCGAGGCGCAGCCGATCGAGGTGCTGCCGGCCGACGCTCGCCTGGCGTTGTCGCACGCCCAGGAGCGTTTCTGGCTGCTGGACCAGATGGATCCCGGCAGCCCCGAGTACCTGCTGCCGATGCTGGTGTGGCTGCCGGCGGACGTCACCGAGGAGGCCGTCGACACGGCGCTGGCCGAGCTCGTGGCGCGCCACGAGGTGCTGCGGACGCGGTACACGATGGACGCCGACGGGCTCGTCGCCGTGATCGAACCCTGGGCCGAGGTGCCGCTGCGGTGTGTCGACACCACGCCGGACCAGGTCGGCAAGATCGTCACCCGCGAGTTGTCCTACGGCTTCGACCTGCGCTGGGCACCGTTGTTCCGGGCCACGCTGGTCCGGGACGGTGGCGACGAGCAGCTGCTGTTGGTGGTGTGCCAGCACATCATCTGCGACGGCTGGTCGGCGCGGATCCTGGAACAGGAGCTGCGAGCGCTGCTGGCCGGCGCGGAAACGCTGCCGGCGCTGCCGCTGCGCTACGTCGATGCCGTGGCCTGGCAACGGGAGCAGGTCACCGAAGAGCTGCTGGCCGAACAGCTCGACTACTGGCGTGAGACGTTGGCCGACCTGCCGGTCCTCGAACTGCCGACGATGCGGGCGCGGGACGCGCGGCGCAGCATCGATGGTGCCGCGGTCGGTGTCGACCTGCCGGCGGCGGAACTGCTGGCCATCGGGCGCGGCGCCGGCGCGACCCCGTACGTGGTTTTCCTTACCCTGTGGACGATTGCGCTCGCCCGGGCGGCCGGCAGCTGGGATTTCGGCGTGGGATCGCCGCATGCCGGCCGGACCCGGCCGGAGCTGCACGACCTGGTCGGGCTGTTCATCGACGTGGTGGTGATCCGCGCGCGGCTGACGCCGGAGCTGACGTTCGCCGAGGCGCTGGCCGAG
>DATJJB010000484.1:0-3083 GCA_035492655.1 Kutzneria sp.
GATCCGCCCGGTATGCGGGAAACGACGGAAGTTGCCGCCCTTCGTACTACCAGGTAACCGTTGCGCAAAAGCCTTCCGGCGTTCACTCAACCGGGGGAGGATGCCCCGACCCACTGAGCTTGTAGGAGGACGAGGGTGACCCCATCTCCACACCGCCGCAGAGCCATGGCCGGCACAGCGGTGACCGCGCTGTTGTCGGCCGGCCTGGTCGTCACGGCGGCCCCGGTGTCCGCGGCGCCGAGTGCCGATGCCCTGATCGCCGAGGTGTACGGGGGCGGCGGCAACGCCACTGCCACCCTGACCTCTGACTACGTCGAGCTGGCCAACCGGTCGACGGCGGCGGTGTCGGTTGACGGCTGGAGCGTGCAGTACCTGCCGGCGGCGCCGAAGGCGACGAGCACCTGGCAGACGACGGCGCTGACGGGCAGTGTCGCCCCGGGGGCGAAGTACCTGGTGGGCGAGGCGAAGGGCACGGGCGGCTCGACGGCCCTGCCGACGCCGGACGCCACGGGCGCCATCAACATGTCGGCGACGGCGGGCACGGTGGCCCTGGTGAGCGGCACGGCCCCGCTGACCTGCCTGACGGCGGCGGACTGCGCGGCCGACCCGAAGGTGCACGACCTGGTGGGCTTCGGCGGCGCGGTGGTGGTGGAGGGCACGACTGCCCCGGCCCCGAGCAACACGACGGCGGTGTCCCGGACGGCGGGCGACACCGACGACAACAGCAAGGACTTCGCGACGGCCACCCCGGCGCCGACGAACAGCAAGGGTGAGACCACGGGCGGCGGCACCACGCCGCCGACCGGGATCCCGGCCCGCATCCACGACATCCAGGGCACGACCCGCCTCTCGCCGCTGGTCGGCAAGCAGGTCACGGACGTGCCGGGCATCGTGACGGGCATCCGCTCGTTCGGCAGCAGCCAGGGCTTCTTCTTCCAGGACCCGAGCCCGGACGCCGATCCGCGCACCAGCGAGGGCATCTTCGTCTACACGGGATCGAAGGGCGCCGCGGTCAAGCCGGGCGACGCGATCACGGTCGCCGGCAAGGTCTCGGAGTTCTACCCGGACGAGTCCGGCGCGAAGTCGCTGTACCAGTCCAACACGGAGATCGACTCGGCGACGGTCACGGTGGTGTCGAGCGGCAACCCGCTGCCGGCGGCCGAGGTGCTGCACCCGGACACGGTGCCGACGGCGTTCGCCCCGACCGGCGGCAACATCGAGGGCCTGACGCTGCAGCCCGACAAGTACGCGCTGGACTTCTTCGAGTCGCGCGAGGGCATGCGGGTCGAGGTGGACGACGCCCGCGTGGTCGGCCCGACCGACAAGTACAACGAGCTGTACGTGACGACGAAGCCGGCGCAGAACCCGAGCGTCCGCGGCGGCACGGTCTACCTGGGCTACGACGACAACAACACGGGCCGGCTCGAGGTGCAGTCGCTGATCCCGTTCGCCCAGACGCCCTTCCCCAAGGCCAACGTGGGCGACAAGCTCACGGGCGCGACCGCGGGCCCGCTGGACTACACCCAGTTCGGCGGTTACGTGATCCAGGCGACCCAGCTGGGCGGCCTGGTGTCGGGCGGTCTGCAGCCGGAGACGACGGCCAAGCAGACCGTGGACGAGCTGGCGGTGGCCACGTACAACGTGGAGAACCTGGCCCCGACCGACCCGCAGGCCAAGTACGACCGCCTGGCCACGAACCTGGTGCACAACCTGGCCGGGCCGGACATCGTGTCGCTGGAGGAGATCCAGGACAACTCGGGCGCCACGGACGACGGCGTGGTCGCGGCCGACCAGACGCTGCAGAAGTTCGCCGACGCCGTGGTGGCGGCGGGCGGCCCGAAGTACAAGTGGACGGAGATCGATCCGACCAACGACGCCGACGGCGGCCAGCCGGGCGGCAACATCCGGATCGCCTTCTTCTACAACCCGAAGCGGGTGTCCCTTGTGGACCGGCCGGGCGGCGACGCGACCACCGCGACGACGATCGTCAACAACCACGGCCAGGCCGAGCTGTCGCTCTCGCCGGGCCGGGTCGACCCGACCAACCCGGCCTGGAACGCCAGCCGCAAGCCGCTGGCGGCCGAGTTCCGGTTCCAGGGCCGCGAGGTCATCGTGATCGGCAACCACCTGGTGTCCAAGCTCGGCGACCAGCCGGACGTGGGCCGCAACCAGCCGCCGACGCGTGGCTCGGAGGTGCAGCGCGGGCAGCAGACGGCGGCGCTGCGGGCGTTCGTCGACCAGATCCTGGCGGTGAACAAGAAGGCCAACATCGTCATCCCGGGCGACTTCAACGACATGCAGTTCTCGCCGACGGTGGCCACGCTGACCGCCGGCGGCGCGCTGCGTGACCTGGTGAACGAGCTGCCGGCGAACCAGCGCTACAGCTACGTCTACCAGGGCAACTCGGAGGTGCTGGACCACCTGCTGGTCAGCACCGCGCCGCGCGGCGTCGAGTACGACGTGGTGCACGTCAACTCGGAGTTCTTCGACCAGGCCAGCGACCATGACCCGCAGGTGGTCCGGTTCCGGCCGAGCACCGGCATCGAGTTCCTGGACCAGCTGCTCGACCTGGCGCACTGCTTCGCGCCGCCGGCCAAGTAGCACTGTTTGGAAAGGACCATTCCTGACGTTCAACGTCAGGAATGGTCCTTTCATGTCATTGTGGGGGCGTGACTCAGCCGAGGGCCGGCCAGGTGTTGGCGGCGAATCTGAAGGCGCTGCGTGAGCGCAGCGGCCTGTCGCTGTCCGAACTGGCCCGCCGGTCGGGCATCGCCAAGGGCACGCTGTCCCAGCTGGAGTCGGGCGCCGGCAATCCCACCATCGAGACTGTGTTCAGTTTGTCGAACGCCTTGAGCGTGCCGGTGTCGAGCCTGCTGACGTTGCGCAGCGACCCGGACGTGGTGCTGATCCGCTCCGCCGACCTGGAAGTGCTCAGCAGCAACGCGGTCGACCTGCGGATGCTGCGCCGCCTCGACGTCACCGAGACCGTGTTCGAGATGTACGACCAGCGGGTCCGGCCCGGACAGCAGCAGCACTCGGACGGCCATGCCGGCATCGAGCACGTCACGGTGGTCGCCGGCCGG
>DATJJB010000485.1:0-8182 GCA_035492655.1 Kutzneria sp.
AAGAACTCGAGTAAGGCGGCGGTGGCATGAGCAGGAACAGTTGGCCGCTGTACGAGGTTTTCGTGCGCGGCAAGCGTGGTCTCAACCACGTGCACGTCGGCTCGCTGCACGCGGCCGACGACGAGATGGCCGTGCACCACGCCCGGGACCTCTACACCCGGCGCAACGAGGGCGTCAGCATCTGGGTCGTGAAGGCCGCGGACATCACCGCGTCCAGCCCGGACGAGAAGGATCCGTTCTTCGGGCCCAGTGGCGACAAGGTGTACCGGCACCCGACGTTCTACGAGATCCCCGACGACGTCCCCCACATGTGAGCAGGCGGCCATGTTCGACAACGCTTACGAGGCCCTGAGTTCCGAGGGCGACGCGCGCTGGGCCTTCGGCACCGGCTTCGCCGACCCGCTGTCCGGTGTGGACACCACGGTTCCGTCCGATGTGGACGCTGAAGCGCTGGCTGCCTACTGCCTGATGCTGGCCGACGACGCCCTGGTGATGTCGCACCGGTTGCAGGAGTGGTGCACGCGGGCCCCCGAACTGGAGGACGAGGTCGCCCTGGCCAACATCGGCCTGGACCTGCTGGGCCAGGCCCGGTTGCTGCTGACCCGGGCCGGCAAGGCCGACGGCACCGAGCGGTCCGACGACGACTTCGCGTTCCTGCGGGACGCGCCGGAGTTCCGCAACGTGCGGCTGGTGGAGCTGGCCAACGGCGACTTCGCGTTCTCCATGGCCCGGCTGCTGGTGTTCAGCACGTGGCGGCTGGCCGTGTTGCAGCGCCTGGTGTTGTCGGCCGATCCGGTGCTGGCGGCGATCGCGGCCAAGGGCGTCAAGGAAGTCGCCTATCACCGTGACTACTCGGCGCAGTGGGTGGTGCGGCTGGGTGACGGCACGGAGTTGTCGCACCAGCGCATGCAGGACGGGCTGGACGCCGTGTGGCCGTATGTCGGCGAGTTGTTCGCCGCGCACTCGTCCGACATGGTCGACCCTGCTTCGGTTCGCGACGAGTTCGACGCCGTGATCGCCCAGGTGTTGGACGCCTCGGGATTGCGCCTGCCGGCATCGGCTGGTGCCGAACAGGTTTTGGGTCGCGACGGCTCGCACACCGAGGCGTTGACCACGATGCTGGCCGAGATGCAGAGCGTGGCGCGGGCCCATCCGGGTGCGACATGGTGACCGCGCTGGCCGTCGCCGAGACCGTGACGGACCCCGAGCTGCCGATGCTGACGTTGGCCGAGCTCGGCGTGCTGCGCTCGGTGGAGGACAACGGGGACCGGGTCGTCGTGGCCCTCACGCCGACCTACACCGGTTGCCCGGCCATGGATGCCATGCGGGACGACCTTGATCACCGGCTGCACGAGGCCGGTTATCAGGACGTGGAGATCAAGGTCGTGCTGGAGCCGGCGTGGACGACCGACTGGATCAGCGAGTCCGGCCGGCGCAAGCTCGCCGAGGCCGGCATCGCCCCGCCCGGGCCCGCGCCGCGTAAGCACAGCGGACCGATCCCGTTGACGCTCGGGCCTTCCGTGCGGGTGGTCGCCTGCCCGCAGTGCGGAAGTTCCGACACCGTCGAGATTTCCGGCTTCAGCGCGACCGCGTGCAAGGCGCTGCGGCGATGCCGATCCTGCGCCGAACCGTTCGAGCACGTCAAGGAGATCTGAGTGGCCACCACGTTTCACGCGCTCACGGTGTCCGATGTGGAGCGACTGTGCGACGACGCCGTCGCCGTCACCTTCGACGTGCCCGATGAGCTGGCTGAGCTGTACACGTTCCGGCCCGGGCAGTCGCTGACGCTGCGCCGGGAGATCGACGGCATCGAGGCGCGGCGGTCCTATTCGATCTGTGCCCCGGCGGGGTCGAAGCCGCGGATCGGCGTGCGCGAGGTGCCCGGCGGCGCCTTCTCGCCGTGGCTGGTGCACGAGGTCCGGGCCGGTGACCGCATCGAGGTGCTGCCGCCGACCGGGTCGTTCAGTCCCGAGCTCGACGTGCCCGGCCATCACGTGTTGATCGCCGCCGGCAGCGGCATCACGCCGATCCTGTCCATCGCCTCGTCCTTGCTGGGCAAGGCTTCCGCGACGCTGCTGTACGGCAACCGACGGACCGACACCGTCATGTTCGCCGACGAGCTCGCGGATCTGAAGGACGCCAACCGTGAGCACCTCGACCTCGTGCATGTGCTGTCGCGCGAGCCTCGGGAGGCCGAGCTGTTCAGCGGCCGGCTCGACGCCGACAAGCTAAGGGCCCTGCTGCCCGCGCTGCTCGACGTCGCCGAGGTTGATCACTGGTGGCTGTGCGGGCCGTTCGGCATGGTCACCGACGCCCAGGCCGTGCTGGCCGAGCTCGGTGTGCCGCGGTCGCGGGTGCACCAGGAGTTGTTCTTCGTCGACGACCTGCCGCCCGAGCCCGTGCGGCACACCGAGCCCGGGGTCGAGGGGCCCAGCTCCGCGGTCAGCGTCCAGCTCGACGGCCGGACGACCGATGTGGTGTTGCCGCGTGATGTGACGATCCTTGAGGGCGCTCAGCGGGTCCGGCCGGATCTGCCCTTCGCCTGCAAGGGCGGGGTGTGCGGCACCTGCCGGGCCAAGGTGCTGTGCGGGGACGTCGACATGCGGCGCAACTTCGCCCTCGAACCCGCGGAGGTGGCCGCCGGCTTCGTGCTGACCTGCCAGTCGTTCCCGGCCTCGGACCGCGTGGAGATCGACTTCGACGCGTGACCGAGCAGCCCCCGAATCAAGCCTAGACCCCGAAGCCGGGAAGGCAGGTTGTGGCGATCTTGGCCGGCCTCGGTCGACCCGGGTTCCCAGGTTGATCTGGAAGGATTGGTTCGGGGGCTACGCCCGCGGTTGATCAGGGGGATCCCCCCGTTTTCCATTCTACTCGGCGAAGCTGGGAGGCCGGGGCGGAGCGATCTTGGTCGACCGCGCCGGACCGGGGTTGCGATGATGATCTGGTTGGATTGGTTCGGGGGCTGCTCAGCCGGGGCTCACCGAATGTGTGAAGGGCTGCCGTCGGGCGTGACTCGCGGGGCCGCTGAGTCGATCATGGTGGGGTGAGGCTCGCCAAGGCGGTCAGCGACGTGCTGGACCCGAAGAACGTGGTGGTCGCGGGGTTGGTGCTGATCGGCTGGCGCACCGGCGGGCCGGCCGGCCTGGCCTGGGCGTTGCTGGCGGTGGTGTTCGCGGGCGTGGTGCCGGGGGTGGTGATCCGCCTGGGCATGGCCCGCGGCAGCTGGCCGGACCCGCACGTCCGCACGAGACAGGCCCGGCTGGTGGTGATCCCACTGGTGATGGTCTCGGTGGGCGGCTGCATCGTGCTGTTCGCGGTGCTGGGCGCGCCACCCATCCTGGTCGGCGCGCTGATCGCGATGATGACGGTGCTGGTGCCACTCTTCCTGGTGACGCTGGCCTGGAAGGTGAGCGTGCACGCGGCGGTGGGCAGCGGGGCGGTCACGGCGTTCATGGCGCTGCTGAGCCCGTGGTGGGGGCTGGGATTCGCGGCGGTGGCGGCGGTGGGCTGGTCGCGTGTGGCGCTGCGCGAGCACACGGTGGCGCAGACGGTGGTGGGTGCGCTGATCGGCACGGTGTCGACGACTTCCGCGATCCTCCTGCTGGGACAGTGGTGAGGCGTTACAGTCCCAGCCGTGGGGACAAAAACCGTGATCGCCGCCCTGATCTGTGTCGCGCTGACCGCAACCGGCTGCGCCACCGAAATCGCCGGTGTGGCCCAACCGCTTGGGGCGAGCCAGGATCAGTCGACCGGTGGTGGCGGGACCACGGCGACGACGTCGGAGCTGGGTGACCCGCGCACGGTGGACGTGTGCCAGTTCGCGCCGCAGGACGCGTTCAAGGCGATGGCGCCGAACTTCAAGCTGGACAAGAGCCTGTCCGACTACGGCTCGTGTTACTTCTCCCTGATCCTGGCCGACGCGTCCACCCCGCCCAAGGTCACCGGTGGCTTCCTGCTGGACGTGAAGACCCAGACGGGCATGGCCACGCCCGAGGATTATCTGAAGATGTTTCAGGTCACGGTGACGCCCAAGCAGATGGACGGGCGCACGGTCTTCGCCGGAAAGGGCGCGAAGGACGTCGGCTGCGTGCGCGGGATCAGCCTGTCCGGCGGCCAGGCCATCGTGGTGAAGGCCAGCAACTCCTCGGCCCACCCGGACGCCGACCCGTGCCCGGCGGCGGACGCGCTGGCGACGGGTGCGCTCGGTGTGCTGAAAGCCGGCAACCTCAAGCACATTCCGTTCCCCGCCGGCTCGGCCGGCGACGTCGACCTGTGCCCGGCGCTGGCCTCGGTCGCGTCGAAGGCGCTCGGCAGCGCCGTGACCACCACACCAAGCGGCTTCTACGGCTGCAACTGGATCGGCACCTCGCGCAACGTCGTCAGCGTCCTGGTGTCCTCGGACAGCTGGCCGCCGCAGTTCAAGATCGGCACGCCGCAGCCGTCCCAGGTCGGCAGCCGGCCGGCGCTGACCGCGGCCTTCGGCAACGACAAGCTCAGCAGCACCTACATCCAGGTCCAGTACACGAAGTCCCCGTACAAGGACGACGAGTTCGAGGTGCTCACGGTGAGCCTGACGGTGAGCGGAAACAACGACGTCACCGCGCGGACCCAGCAGATCGCCGCGGACGTGGTCAACGCTTTGGACGGCCATCACTGAAAAGAGTCACGCCTGGACCCGACCGTCCATGTGTGACGATGGCGGCCGTGGCACTGGAGTGCACCTTCACCGAGCTCGACGCCGTGGGGGAGGCGCTGGGCCTCACGCTCCGTCGCTTCCCGCTCACGTTTCCGTACTACGGCAACGGAATCGACCGGACGGCGCTGCGGGCGCAGGTCGGCGCCAGCCTCGCCGCGCGAGGACTGTTGCGTGACAACAGGTTCGCGCCCGAGCTGCGCGACACGCTGACGCTGTTCGCCACCGGCGAGCCGGTGATCGGCCTGTTCGGCACGGCCGGCGACGAGCAGCTGGCCGCGCTCGGCGTGTTCGGCCTCGAACACGGCCTGGTCGCGACTCCGCGTGATGAGGGCATCCGGTTCGAGCTCATGCCGCACCACGAGGTCGTGCCCACGCTGGTCGGGCTGCTGCCGGCGATGGACGGCGCGCCCGACGGCGCACCGCCGGCGGCGCCGCGGCTGGGCGGCGGCTCGTTCCTTGTGGACGGCCGGTGCATCGGCTGGGTGGACGCCGAGCAGGGGCGCTACCTGGCGATCACCACGCGCGGCGGCGACGGGCGACCCCGTATCCACTACTCGCCGGGCGATCGCGAAACAGTGGAGCACCAGCTGGGTGCCGCCATTAGCTTAGGCTAACCTAAGCCCATGCTGAAGCAGTACAAGCTGGTCACGGTCACGCGCGTGCGCCAGGTCTCGCCGCGCACGCGGCGGCTCACCTTCGGCGGCCCCGAGCTGGCCGACTTCGCCTCCGTCGCGCCGGACCAGCAGGTCAAGCTGTTCTTCGGGCGCAACGGCGAGCCGCGGCCGTGGGTGCCGCAGCCGCCGTCGGACGGCGACGCGATGCGCTGGTACCGCTCGTACCTGGCGATGCCGGAGGAGCGGCGGCCGTGGATGCGGGCCTATTCGGTGCGGGCCCACCGGGCCGAGGCGGCCGAGATCGACATCGACTTCCTGCTGCACGATGTGGACGGTCCGGCGACCCGCTGGGCGGCCACCGCCGAGCCGGGCGATGTGGTCGGCCTGCTCGGGCCGTCCGAAAGCCAGCTGGCGCGGCCCGGTCCGTACGACTGGACGTTGTTCGCCGGCGACCAGAGCGCGCTGCCGGCCATCGCCGCCTCGCTCGCGGCGCTGCCGGCCGGCGCGAAAGCGTTGGCGTACATCGATGTTCGCGACGCCGACGAGATCCAGGAGCTGGCCTGTCCCGGCGATGTCGAGGTGCGCTGGGTCCATAATGGACTCTTGGACGCGGTGCGCGCCGCCGAGTTCCCGGCCGGTCCGGTGTACGCCTGGCTGGCCGGCGAGGCGTCGGTCGTGCGCGACCTGCGGCGGCACCTGGTCGGCGACCGTGGCGTGCCCAAGAACATGATCGCCTTCAGCGGCTACTGGCGGGTCGACGCCACTCACGAGGAGCTCTGACCCTGTCGTACTCCTTCCTCGGTATGTAGTAGGTCTGCTACATTTCGTTCCAGATGTTGAACGGGGGAGGGGTGCATGGACGTGCTCGACGTTCGTGACCTGCGGATGCGCTACGGCTCGACCGATGTGCTGACCGGGGTCACGTTCCAGGCCCACCGGGGGGAGGTGCTCGCCCTGCTCGGACCGAACGGGGCGGGCAAGACCACGACGATCGAGATCCTGGAGGGGTTCAGGATGCGCTCGGCCGGCGAGGTCAGCGTGCTGGGTGTGGACCCGGCGCGCGGCGATGAGGCGTGGCGCGCCGGGCTGGGCATCGTGCTCCAGTCCTGGCGCGACCACGGCCGTTGGCGGGTGCGGGAACTGCTCGCGCACCTGGCCACGTACTACGTGCCGTACCGGACGCCGTGGCCGGTGGACGAGCTGATGGCGCGGGTCGGTCTCACCGCGCACGCCGACCAGCGGGTCAGCCGGCTCTCCGGCGGGCAGCGGCGGCGGCTGGACGTCGCCGTCGGCATCGTCGGCCGGCCCGACCTGCTGTTCCTGGACGAGCCGACGGTCGGCTTCGATCCCGAGGCCCGGCGCGACTTCCACGACCTGGTGCACCAGCTGGCCGACTTCGAGGACACCACCATCCTGCTCACCACCCATGATCTGGACGAGGCCGAGAAGCTGGCCGACCGGATCCTGGTGCTGGCCGGCGGGCGGGTGATCGCCGACGGCTCCGCCGATGCCCTGTCCCGGCGGATGAACACCGCCGCCGAGGTGCGCTGGAGCCGTGACGGCGAGCGGTTCGTGCACGCCAGCACCGAGGCCACCGAGTTCGTGCGACAGCTGTTCGCCCAGCACGGCACCGAGATCACCGACCTTGAGGTGCGGCGGGCCAGCCTGGAGGACACCTACATGGCCCTGGTCAAGGGCGTCGAGTCCGGTGCGGCCGACGTCGCCGTGCGTGAGTTCGAGGAGGTGGCCCGGTGAACAAGCTGACTGCCGCCGCGCGCAGCGGTTGGTCCCGCGGCCTCATCGAGCTCCGGCACCTGTTCACCACGCCCCAGGACCTGGTGGCGTTCCTGCTGCCCAACGTGATCTTCATGGTGGCGATGGCCTTCCTGCGGGCCGTGCCGACCGGGGCCGCCGGGCTGTCCATCGGCACGCTGATGGTGACCAGCGTGCTCGGGTCCAACGTGTGTTTCAGCGGGCTGCTGACCATGACCCAGGCGCTGAGCACCGAGCGGGAGGACGGCACGCTGCTGCGGGCCAAGGCCGTGCCCAACGGCATGCTCGCGTACCTGATCGGCAAGGTCGTGATGATCACCGGAGCGACCCTGGTCGGCCTGGTCCTCGTGCTGACGTACGCCCTGCTGGTGTTCGACGAGGTGGCGGTGCCCGGGCCGGCCGGCTGGCTGAAGCTGGCCGCCGTGCTGGTGGTCGGGCTGTTCGCCACCATGCCGCTGGGCGCGGTGCTCGGTTCCGTGTTCGCCAACCCGCGGATGATCGGGTTCGCCAGCATGCCGATCATGACCCTGCTGGGCGTGTCCGGCATTCTGTACCCGATCACCGTGCTGCCGGTGTGGGTGCAGTGGATCGCGCAGGCCTTCCCGATGTACTGGCTGGGCTTGGGGATGCGGTCCGCGCTGCTGCCCGACTCCGCGCTGGCCGTCGAGATCGGACACTCGTGGCGGGGCTGGGAGACTTTCGGCGTGCTGGGTCTCTGGGCCGTGATCGGCCTGGCGCTGGCACCCGCGGTGCTCCGACGGATGGCTCGCCGCGAGTCCGGCTCCAGCGTGGCCGCGCGGCGGGAGAAGGCGATGCAGCGGATTGGGTGAGACACGGATGACCGAGACGGTGCACAACCGCATCGCCATGCTGCGGGCCGAGCGCGGCATCAGCCGGCGCCAGCTGGCCGACGCGCTCGGCGTGCACTATCAGACCATCGGCTACCTCGAACGCGGCGAGTACAGCGCCAGCCTCTACCTGGCGCTGCGCATCGCCGAGCACTTCGAGGTACCGGTGGAGGTCGTCTTCGCCACCAAGCCGTTCCCCCGCATCGGCAGCGAGGACCGGCCGGCGTAGCTGGACGAGGGCCGGCCAACCT
>DATJJB010000486.1:0-2971 GCA_035492655.1 Kutzneria sp.
GGCCGCCGGCAAGCACCACTACGTCTACAACATCGACGCCACGCACGACACCAACACCACGGCGCTGTCCACGCACACCCTGATCGCCTGGGGCTTCGACTCCACGACGTCGTCCGGCCCGGTGCCGATCCTGTACGCCGGCGCGGGTTTCAGCCAGGACAGCCACGACAACATCGCACCGGGCAAGGCGACTGTGTCGCTGACGTTCCACCACCAGACCGGTGCCGCCGACCCCGACGTCACTGCCGCGACGGCCGACATCTCCTTGGACGACGGCAAAACGTGGCAGCCGACGACCGTCACGCTGAAGGATGGGCATCACGCGACCGGCGCCTTCACGGTGCCGGCCGGCAAGCCCGGTTACCTGGCGCTGCGCTTCCACGCCGTCGACAAGGCCGGCAGCACACTGGACGAGACCGTACACAACGCCGCCCTGGTCAACGCCCCAAACGGCATCGCGACCCCACCGTCCACTGAGGACACAAAGTCATCCGTCGACGCGCATCCGGTGTGCGCCAACGCCGTGAGCGGCCACGCCCGTTGTCTCGCGCTGTCGGCGGCGGCCAAGTGGCAGCCGAACGCGGCCAAGCTGCCGGACGGCCTGTCGCCGGCCGACATCAAGTCCGCGTACAGCATTCCGGCCGACGCCAAGGGCGGCACCGTCGCGATCGTGGACGCCAACGGCGACGCCACCGCCGAGCAGGACCTGGCCGTCTACCGCAAGACCTACGGCCTGCCGGCCTGCACCATCGCCAACGGCTGTCTGACGATCCTCAACCAGGACGGCAAGACCTCGCCGCTGCCACCGGTGAACCCGGACGACGACTGGACCGACGAGATCTCGCTCGACCTGGACATGGTCAGCGCGGTCTGCCCGGCCTGCCACATCGTGCTGGTCGAGTCGAACAGCTCGGACACCGCCGACCTGTCCAAGGCTGAGACGGTCGCCACCGGCTCCGGCGCGGTGGCCGTGTCGAACAGCTTCGGCGGCGACGAGAACACCGAGTCCATGGCCCACGCCAAGGACTTCACCAAGCCCGGTGTCGCGATCACCGCGTCCAGCGGCGACGCCGGCTTCCTTGAGGCCAGCTGGCCGGCGTCGCTGAGCACGGTGATCGCCGTCGGCGGCACCACGCTGACCAAGGACAGCAGCGCCCGCGGCTGGACCGAGTCGGCGTGGAAGAAGGCCGGTTCGGGCTGTTCCGGTGATGTGGCCAAGCCTTCGTGGCAGCTGGACAAGAACTGTCCTAACCGGACGATCGCCGACATCTCCGCGGTGGCCGACCCGGCGACCGGACCGGCCGTGTACTCGGCCGGCGACTGGTTCGTGGTCGGCGGCACCAGCGCGTCGTCGCCGATCATCGCGGCCATGATCGCACTGGCCGGCAACTCGGCCAAGCTGGGCAACGCCAAGTACATCTACCAGCACACGAGCGCGCTGCACGACGTCACGTCGGGCAGCAACAAGCAGCACTGGGACTGCGGCGGTGACTACCTGTGCACCGCCGGCAAGGGATACGACGGCCCGACCGGCCTCGGCACACCCAACGGACTCGGTGCCCTGTAAAGGAGAAAACGCGGGTGACGCCGATCGGCGTCACCCGCGCTCTTCGTTATCGGACCACCTGGACCACGTCACCCGGCTTCAGGCTGTTGTAGAACGTGGCAGCCGCGCCGCGCGAGAGGTGCACGCAGCCGTGCGAGGGGTCGGTCAGACTGCCCTCGTGGAACGCGTCACCGCCGTTGAAGAACACGGAGTACGGCATCGGCGCGTTGTTGAAGATGGTGCTGCGGTGGTGCAGATCCTTGAACGTCACGCGGAATGTCCCCGGATCCGTCGGCGCGCTCGCGCTGCCGGGCATCGCCGGCACCGGTCCGTAGGTCACGACTCCGCCGCGCATCAGCCACGCCTGGTGCGTCGACAGGTCGACGCACGCCCGCGCGGTCGCGGAACACGGGCTCGACGGCGCGGCCTGTGCCGGCGTCGCCATCGCCCAGACGGCACACCCAGCGGCGATCGCCGCTCCGGCAGCCAACTTCGCTGTGCTGGTCATCAGTCATCGCCTCCGTCCTCGATGGAGGGCTACCCGTGACCACTAGCGGTAAACAAGAAAACCCTGAGCCGGCAAGGCAAGCACGGCGGCGTGGGCGCGCGCCCCGACTCCGTTCGCGCGCCCACGCCGTCGTTCCCTGTTCCTCTTCCCGCACCCGGCACCGGTATGCCCACTGCTGCCACCGGTCAAACCAAGAAAAAATTTCGAGCGGCGTCAAGTGCTTTGACCACCGGGGTTCAGAGGTCCACAAAGGACACTCACAGCAGCGGGGCTGCACGGACGGCGACACGCCGCTAGCGTGGCCACCTTCAACGCGAACGACGTCGAACGGAGAACACATGCTCACGCTCACGCCGACCGCCGTGGCGGTGGTGCGCGATCTGACCAGCGACGACGGCGTGCCCGACGGCACCGGGCTGCGCATCGCCAACCAGGACGGCCGGCTGGCGCTGGCCCTGGCGCCCCAGCCGGACGACGCGGACCGGGTGATCGCGGGCGACGGGGCGCGGCTGTTCCTTGACGACGCCGCGGCGACCTACCTGGACGACAAGATCCTGGACGCCAACGTGGACGACCAGGGCAACCCGACCTTCACGCTGGCCCAGCAACAGCAGCCGCCGACCGCGGCGGTGTGACGGGCTGAACGCGGAAACGCCACGTGCGCGGCCGGAAAAGGCCGCCGCACGTGGCGTTCCACGTAGCGAAAATCAGTGCCGGTCGGAGCCCATGAACGGGGCGGCCACCAGCAGCGCGCAGACGGCGCTGACGGTCAGCACCACCAGGTGCAGGATGTGGTCGCCCAGGTTCAGGCCCAGCGAGTCCGGCACGGCGACGCCGTAGGCGAAGAAGCCGCTGAACACGGCGAACTGGAGCATCGCCCACGGGGCGGTGAGCCGGCGCAGGAACGACGACAGCGC
>DATJJB010000487.1:0-4240 GCA_035492655.1 Kutzneria sp.
TTACGGACCAAGGCTTGGAATGTTGAGATTCTCATGGGTGACGTTTGACACAAAGGCCCCAACCCCAAAACTAGAAAAAACACACAAGAACCAGAGACAAGAAAACACCAGACGTCCACAAACAAAGGCACGCGACCCAGCACCCAACCCCAGTTCCTCCGATACGCCCGGCGAGCGAAGCGAAGCCCACCCCAGCTCAACCCACCACGACAGGGCGAGCGAAGCGAAGCCACACGGGGGCGTGGGGGCGGAGCCCCCACATCGGGGGTCTGGGGGTCGCCCCCCAGAACAAAAGACGAGAGGCCCATGTCTGCGCTTTCCGCAGACATGGGCCTCTCAGCCTCGCGTGGAGCTGAGGGGAATCGAACCCCTGACCTTCTCGATGCGAACGAGACGCGCTACCAACTGTGCTACAGCCCCGTCGTACCTTGACTCTCATCTCGGTACGGGGAGAACTATAGCAGGGCGGTGGGGGGTGGTTTTGCCACCCCCCGGTTCAGCCGGCGACGCGGCGGTAGCCGCGGCGGTGGGGCAGGTCGAGGTCTTCGAAGGCGGGGTCTTCGTCGTCGATGTCGACGACGACGGTGCCGTTGAGGGCGGGTCCGGGCCGGTAGGGGGCACGGGCCGGCGTGGAGCGCGGGGCGTCTTCGTATTCGGAGAGTTCCGGCTCGACCGGGGCGGGCTCGGCGACGACGACCGGCTCGGCCGGCACGTAGTCGTCGTACTCGGCTTCGTCGTATTCGGTTTCGACGAATTCGGCTTCGTCGGCGTCGCGGCCGCGCATGCGGGCTTGTCGGCGTTCGCGCACGTCGGTCTCGATGCGGACCTGTCGGCGCAGGTAGCCGAGGTAGCCGACGAGGAGCAGGTCGACGCCGCCGTGGCCCCACCAGACGATGGGCATGACGAGGCCGGCGAACAGGGCGCTGAGCACGGAGAGCACGAGCAGCAGCAGGACCATGCGCTGGCGGAAGGCGTATTTGGCCCGGGCGGCGGTGGCCGCGGCCTCGGGGTCGTAGCCGCCGCGGCCGGGTCGGTAGCGCCGTGGCGTGTCCTCGTAGTCGCGGTAGTCGTCGTCCGTGATCGCTGTCTCGGGCTCGTCGACGTTCATGTCGAGCTCCTCCTCAACATCCTCGGTGTCGCCGCCGTGGAGCACGCGGGCGGCCAGTGCCGAGTCGGAGGTCTTGGCCACCTCCGCACGCTTGCGCGCGATCATCGGGACGAGGACGACGAGCCATGCCACGACCAGGGCGACGATGATCAGTGAGCTGGGCATGTTCGTCACCTCCCCCGTCAGTTCGATGGGCGTGCGCTGTCCGCAGACGCCACGTTAGTCACAACAGTCACACGTGTCTCCGAGGCGCGCCGGGGATACACGGTTCCGCAAGTGTGGCGAAAAGCGCACCAATGGGTGAACTCGATTACGCGCGCTGGGCTCTTCCGGCCGCGACCAAACGGTCTACCAGGCCGTCCGTGACCTCTTCGGCCGTCAGGGCGAAGCAGATGTGGTCCCGCCAGCCGCCGGCCACGTCCAGATAGCGGCGGAACAGCCCCTCCTCGCGGAACCCGAGCTTGGTCAGCACCCGCACGCTGGGGGTGTTCTCGGGCCGCACGGTGGCCTCGATGCGGTGCAGCGCGGCGTGCCGGAAGCAGTGGTCGACGACGAGCGCGGTGGCGGCGGTGGCCACACCACCGCCGGTGACCTCGCTGTCGACCCAGTAGCCGACCCACGCGGAGCGCAGCGATCCCCGCAGCACGTTGCCGACGGTGACCTGCCCGGCCAGCACGCCGTCGACGAGGATCATGAACGGCAGGGTCTGTCCCCGCCGGGCCAGTCCGCGCAGCGCGGACCACTGGCTGGGCCAGGCCAGCACACCGTTGCGCTCTTCCCAGCTGCCGGGCGCGGTGGGCTCCCAGTTCTCCAGGTGGGAGCGCTCGCGGATACGGATCCGCGACCACGTGCCGGCGTCGAACAGCCGCGGTGGGCGCAGCTCGACGATGCCGGCCGGCACGGCCAGCGGGCCGAGTCGCACCGGCCACCCCGGGTGCCGACCGCCGCCGAATTCGGCGATCTCCATGGGCTCACCCACGCTGGGCGAGGAAGCACACCTGGATCTCCTCCCCGACGCCGACGTCGGTGACGTCCTCGTCGACCACGGCCAGGCAGTTGGCCTCCGCGAGCGACGCCAGCAGGTGCGAGCCGGACGTGCCCAGCGGTTGCAGCAGGAAGTCGTCGTTGTTGCTGTCGCGCAGCAGCTGCCCGCGCAGGAAGCCGCGCCGGCCCTTGGTGGACGTCAGCGGCGACAACAGCCGCGCGGCGACCATGCGCCGGTACGGGTTGGCCTTGCCCAGCGCGGCCCGGATCAACGGCCGCACGAACACCTCGAACACGACCAGCGCGCTCATCGGGTTGCTGGGCAGCAGGAAGGTGGGCACGGCGTCCGGCCCGAGCCGGCCGAAGCCCTGCGCGGAGCCGGGGTGCATGGCGACCCGGGTGGTGTCGAGGTCGCCGAGGTCGGCCAGCGCGGCCCGCACCTCGTCGCCACTGGTGCCGCCGACGCCGCCGGCGATCACCACGATCTCGGACAGCAGCAGCCGTCCTTCCACGATCTCGCGCAGCCGCCGGGGATCGCCGGGCACGATGCCGACCCGCGACACCTCGGCCCCGGCGTCCCGCGCGGCGGCGGCGAGCGCGTAGGAGTTGACGTCGTAGACCTGGCCGGGGCCGGGCGTGCGGTCGATGTCGACCAGCTCGTCGCCGACGCAGATGATCGACACCCGCGGCTTGGGGTGCACCAGCACCTTGTCCCGGCCCACCGCGGCCAGCAGGCCGACCTGGGCGGAGCCGATGGTGGTGCCGCCGCGCACGGCGACGTCGCCGGTCTGCACGTCCTCGCCGGTGCGCCGGACGAAGGCCGCCGACGGCACCGACATGGTCACGGTCACCTTGGCCGGGTGGCCGTCGGTGTAGCCGAGCGGGACCACGGCGTCGGCCAGTGTGGGCAGCGGCGCCCCGGTGGCCACCCGGACGGCCTGTCCGGGTTGCAGCCGGCGGGGCTGGCGCGACCCGGCCGGGATCTCCCCGACCACGGGCAGCGAGACCGGGCTGTCGTTGGCCGGCTGCACGTCGACGCTGCGCACCGCGTAGCCGTCGACGGCGGCCTGGTCGAAGCCGGGCAGGGCGCGTTCGGCCACGACCTCCTCGGCACACAGCAGGCCCTGCGCCTCGGAGATCGCCACCCGAACGGGCGAGGGCCGGACCGCGGCCCCGAGTACCCGGGTGAGCTGCTCGTCTACTGACCTCATCGTGATCCGCTCACGCCTTCCCGATCCGACCCTCCAGCCAGGAGCGCAGGTCAGCGCCATACTCCGGGTGGTCGAGGGCGAAGTCCACCGCGGCACGCAGGAAACCACCCGGGTTTCCCAGGTCGTGCCGGCCGCCGCG
Source organism: Kutzneria sp. (assembly GCA_035492655.1). Classification (GTDB taxonomy): domain Bacteria; phylum Actinomycetota; class Actinomycetes; order Mycobacteriales; family Pseudonocardiaceae; genus Kutzneria. The sequence goes on from DATJJB010000487.1 coordinate 3,443, forward strand.
GTGGACCACGACGTGCACGGGGTGACCTTCGTTGATCAGCATCGCGATCGCGTCGGTGATCTGCAACTCGCCGCCCGCGCCCGGGGTGATGCGCTTGATGGCGTCGAAGATCGCCCGGTCGAGCAGGTAGCGGCCGGCCGCGGCGAAGGTGGACGGGGCGTCCTCGGCCTTGGGCTTCTCGACCATGCCGACGACCTGCTTGACGTCCTCGTCGCCGGTCTCGCGCACGTCGAACACGCCGTAGGCGGAGATCTCCGCGCGCGGGATGTCGAAGGCGCACAGCACGGTGCCGCCGAGCTTGGCCCGCACCTCGGCCATCTTGCTCAGCACGCCGGTCGGCAGCACAAGGTCGTCGGGCAGCAGCACGGCCACGGCGTCGTCGGAGCCGTCGAGGTTGCCCTCGGCGCAGCCGATGGCGTGGCCGAGGCCGAGCGGCTTGTCCTGGATGGCGGTCTCCACCGACAGCAGCTTGGTGGCCCGCTGCACCTTGGCCAGCAGCTCGGTCTTGCCGCGGGCCTCGAGCGTCTGCTCGAGCTCGGGCTGGGGGCGGAAGTAGTTGGCGACCGCCTCCTTGCCGGGCGAGGTCACGATGACCAGCTTGGTGGCGCCCGCCTGCGCGGCTTCGGTGGCCACCAGCTCGATGCCGGGGGTGTCCACCACGGGCAGCAGTTCCTTGGGGACGGCCTTGGTCGTCGGCAGGAAGCGGGTGCCCAGGCCGGCAGCGGGCACGATGGCCGTGTGGAAGGCGCTTGGCGAGCTCATGGACGAGAAGACTATCCGTCACTCTGCGAGGTGGGA
>DATJJB010000488.1:0-4129 GCA_035492655.1 Kutzneria sp.
ACCACGATGGCGGTGCCGTGCTGGTCGTCGTGGAAGACCGGGATGTCCAGCTTCTCCCGCAGCCGGGCCTCGATCTCGAAGCAGCGCGGGGCGGCGATGTCCTCCAGGTTGATGCCGCCGTAGACCGGGGCGATCAGCTCGACCGCGCGGATGATCTCCTCGGTGTCCTGGGTGTCCAGGCACACCGGCCAGGCGTCGACGCCGGCGAACTTCTTGAACAGGGCGGCCTTGCCCTCCATCACCGGCAGCGCGGCGGCCGGGCCGATGTTGCCGAGGCCGAGCACGGCGGTGCCGTCGGTGACCACGGCCACCGTGTTGCGCTTGATGGTCAGGCGGCGGGCGTCCTCGGGATTGGCCGCGATGGCCTGGCAGATCCGGGCCACGCCGGGCGTGTAGGCCCGGGAGAGGTCGTCACGGTTGCGCAATGCGACCTTGGAGGTGACCTCGATCTTGCCGCCGAGGTGGACCAGGAATGTGCGGTCGGACACCTTTCGGACCCGAACGCCCGGAAGTGCGTCCAGGCCGTCGGTGATGTCCTTGGCGTGATTGGCCGACATCGCGTTGCAGGTGATGTCGAACACGACCCGATCGGCGTGTGACTCGACCACGTCGAACGCGGTGATCACCCCGCCGACCCGGCCGACCGCGCTGGTCAGGTCGCCGGCAGCGCTCGCCGTCGGCGGCGCCTCGACCCGAATGGTGATCGAATATCCGGGTCCGGGAACCGGCATGGCTTTCCTCCAGATTCGACGCGGCCGACGGCCGATGAAACGAGCCTAAACCGCGTCGAATTCCGGAACGAGAGCGACTCGGAATGCGTCAGCGGTTGATCTCGGTCACCGGGTGCGTGTACGGCAGCGACTCCGGGTCGACCGGGAACGCCACGTCACCGAACGGCGACAGCGCGCCCTGCACGTCGGTGGCCAACTCGCTGACCGGGTGCTTCTCACCCTCGATGTGCGGCCACGCCGGATCGATGCGCGCGGAGCGGTCCTTCGCCACAGTTCCTCCTCAGTGCGGTCCAACCCGCACAGTATGACCTGCGCGCGATTGGCCGCGGGCCCGACGCCGCCCGACCTGCACATCCAGCGCGCGGCACGGCTAACGTGGTGCATGATGGCCGGCCTCTCACTCGCGGACTGGTTGCGGGCGCTCGACGACGACGCGCTCGTCGCGCTGCTGCGCGCCCGATCCGACCTGGCGACACCGCCGCCCGCGGACAGCACTGTGCTGGCCACGCGGGCGGGTATCCGCGCGTCCGTGGCCCGGGCCTGCGAAGACCTGGACACCTTCACCCTGACCGTGCTGGAAGCGCTGCTGGTGCTGGACGCCGACACCACGCCGGTTTCGGTCCGCGAGGTGGCGAAGCTGCTGGCCGCGGACGCGACGCTGACCCGCGTGACCGCGGCCGTGCGGGCGCTGCGGACCCGAGCGATCGTGTGGGGCGCTGACGACGCGGTGTCGGCCGTGCCGGCCGCGCGGGAGGTGGCCCCGCAGCACCCGGCCGGCCTCGGTCGGTCGTTACCGCATCTCGTCGGCAAGGACCTGGCCGAGACCATCGCCGGTCTGGACGAGCCGGAGCGGCGGCTGCTGTCGGCGCTGGCCGGCGACTCGCCGATCGGGCTGACCAAGGACGCCGGCGTGGTCGTGCCGTTGGAGCGGGCCAAGACCCCGACCCAGCGGCTGCTGGCCATGGGCCTGCTGGCCCGCCGCGACAACGAGACGGTCGAGCTGCCGCGCGAGGTCGGCATGGCGGTCCGCGGCCGCCGTCCACTCGGGATGGTGCAGGCCAAGGAACCGGCGCTGACAACGATCCTGCGGGATCCGTCCGTTGTGGACACCACGGCGGCCGGCGAGGCGTTGGAGCTGGTCCGGCACGTCGAGGGCCTGCTGCGGCTGTGGTCGGACGAGCCTGCGCCGGTGTTGCGTTCCGGCGGTCTCGGCGTGCGTGAGGTACGCCGGATCGTCAAGGCGCTGGACGTTGACGAGGCCCGCGCCGGGCTGCTGGCCGAGCTGGTGGTCGGCGCCGGTCTGGTCGCCGACAGCGAGGGCGTCGAGCCGGAGTGGGTGCCGACCACGCTGGCCGACGGCTGGCTGGTGGCCGGGCCGGAGCAGCGCTGGGCCACGCTGGCCGCCGCCTGGCTGGAGTTGCCGCGACTGCCGGCGCTGATCGGCACCCGTGACGAGAAGGACAAGGCGGTCGGCCCGCTGACCGACGAGCTGCGCCGGCCGCTGGCCCCGCGCGAGCGCCGTCGGGTGCTGGAGACGCTGGCCGAGTTGCCGGCCGGCACGTCCGTGCCGAACGCCGACGAGGTGGCCGCGCTGTTGGCCTGGCGCGCACCGCGTCGGGGCGGGCGGCTGCGGGACGACGTCGTGCGCTGGACCTACACCGAGGCGGCGACGCTGGGCGTGATGGCGTTCGGCGCGGTCAGCTCGGCGGCGCGGGCGTTGTTGGCCGAGGGGCCGGCGATGGCGGCCAAGCGGATGGCCGACGCGATGCCGGAGCCGCTGGACCACGTGCTCGTGCAGGCCGACCTGACCGTGGTCGCGCCCGGGCCGCTGGAGCCGATGCTGGCCGCCGACATGGCGCTGGTCGCCGACGTGGAATCGGCCGGCGGCGCCACGGTCTACCGGGTCGGCGACGCCTCCGTGCGGCGGGCCCTCGATGCCGGACGCACTGCCGATGAGCTGCACGAACTGTTCCGCACCCGGTCGCGCACGCCGGTGCCGCAAGGCCTGACGTACCTGATCGACGACGTCGCCCGCCGGCACGGCCGGCTGCGCGGCGGGGCCGCCGGCTCGTTCCTGCGCTGCGACGACCCGGTGCTGATCACCGAGGTGCTGGCCAACCCGGCGGCTGCCCACCTGGAGCTGCGACGGATCGCGCCGACCGTGCTGGTCAGCCCGCTGCCGTTGATCGAGGTGCTTGACGGGCTGCGGGCCGCCGGCTTCGCCCCGGCGGCCGAGGGCGCCGACGGCTCCGTGCTGGACCTGCGGCCGCCGGGCCGCCGTATTCCGGCCAAGACCCGGCCGTCCCGTCGCGGCCCGGCACCGTCGGCGGTGGCCGACGAGCAGCTCGGGGGGTTGATCGACCAGCTCAGGGCCGGGGACCGGGCGGCGGCGTCGCCGCGCGGCACGGCCGTGGCCGCGACGCTGGAGCTGCTGCGGGCAGCGGCCAGCGAAGGTCGCAGCGTGTGGCTGGGCTTTGTCGACTCACGCGGGGTCGCGACGCAGCGGGTTGTCACGCCGGTGAGCGTCGCCGGCGGCATCCTCGAAGGCGTGGACGGCGGCGAGATCCGCCGCTACCCGGTGCACCTGATCACCTCAGCCGCCCTCATCGAACCCTCCTGAAATGTCACATGCGGCGCGGACTTGCCGTTTGGGGGCAAGTCCGGACCGCATGTGGCGAAAAAAGGAGGAGGCGGGACCCGCTGCGGCGAGCCCCGTCTGCGACGTTGTAGATCAGCCCGCGCGGACCGACATCCACTGACGCATGGCGTGTTCCACCAGCGTGATCAGCGTCTGCTTGGTCGACTCCCGGTTCCGGGCGTCACAGGTCACGATGGGCACCGACTGGTCGATGGTCAACGCGTCCCGCACGTCGTCGATCCGGTGGTGCAGCATGCCGTCGAAGCAGTTCACCGCCACGACGTAGGGCAGCTGCCGGTCGTCGAAGAAGTCGATCGACGCGAACGCGTCGGCCAACCGCCGGGTGTCGACCAGGACCACCGCGCCGATGGCGCCACGGACCAGGTCGTCCCACATGAACCAGAACCGGTGCTGGCCGGGCGTGCCGAACAGATACAGGATCAGATCGCTGTCCAGCGACACACGACCGAAGTCCATCGCCACCGTCGTGGTGACCTTGTTCGGCGTCGCCGAGAGGTCGTCGACGCCGAGGCTGGCCTCGGTCATCACCGCCTCCGTGGTCAACGGCACGATCTCGGACACCGACCCCACGAAAGTCGTCTTGCCGACACCGAACCCGCCGGCGACCACGATCTTCGCCGATGTCGTCGCCTGCCGGGCGATCTGGGGACTAGAGCCTGCGGAGCCCACTGAGCACCCTCTCCAGGAATTCAATGGACGGCCTGTCCCCCACGACCAGGCCGCTTTGGTGAATCAGGAC
>DATJJB010000489.1:0-6281 GCA_035492655.1 Kutzneria sp.
TTCGAGAACTACCCGGTGGACGCCGAACTCGGTCTCCGCGACATCCGCGGCGTCGAGACGACCAACTATCCGCTGGCCGTGGTGGCCTACCCCGGCGACCAGCTGACCCTGGCCTTCGGCTACGACCCGCGCCTGTTCGACGAGACGACGATCGCGGCGCTGGCCGACCGGTTGCGGACGCTGATCGAGGAGATCGCCGCCGACCCGGCCCGGACGCTGTCGGCGCTGCCAATGCTCACCGACGCCGAGCGGACCCTGCTGCGGCGCGACTACACCGACACCGCGCAGCCGCTGCCTGAGCTGAGCGTCGTCGATCTGTTCGCCGCCCAGGTCCGCCGCCGGCCGCGCGAGCTGGCCGTCGACGACGTGACCTACGAGGAGCTGGACCGCCGGTCGAACCGGTTGGCGCACCGGCTGATCGAACTCGGCGCGGAGCGGGACCGGCCGGTGGCGCTGCTGCTGGACCGGTCGGTGGAGCTGGTGGTCGCCGAGCTGGCGGTCCTCAAGGCCGGCGGTGCCTACCTGCCGCTGGATGCCCGCGCACCCAAGGACCGGCTGCGCCTGCTGGCCGCCGACGCGACGGTGCTGATCACCGACGCCCGCTGGCGTTCCGTCGCCGAGACCGTCCACAACGGACGGATCGCGATGATCGACGAGGGCGTTTCGGACGGCCCGGTTGAGCGGCAGGCGCACCCGGCCAACCTGGCGTACGTGATGTTCACGTCCGGGTCGACCGGCGTGCCGAAGGGCGTCGCGATCACGCACCGGGACATCGTCGCGCTGGCGGCCGACCGGTCGTTCCGACGCAACCACAAGGTGGTGCTGCTGCACTCGCCGCAGGCCTTCGACGCCTCCACCTACGAGCTGTGGGTGCCGCTGCTCAACGGCGGCCGGGTGATCGTCGCCCCGCCCGGCAGCGTGGATCCGGCGGTGATCCGCTGGGCGATCGGCCGGGGGATCACCTCGCTGTTCCTGACCATCGGCCTGTTCCGGCTGGTGGCGCAGGAGGATCCGGCCTGCTTCGACGGGCTGGCCGAGGTCTGGACCGGTGGCGAGGCGGTGCCGGCCGAGGCGCTGCGCCGGGTGCTGGCCGCCTGCGACGGACTGTCCGTTGTGGACGTTTACGGCCCCACCGAGACCACCACCTTCGCGTCCCGGCACCTGATGACCGATGCCGTGCCGGATGTGGTGCCGATCGGGACGCCGCTGGACAACACGCGGCTGTACGTGCTCGATGGCGATCTGCGCCTGGTGCCGCCGGGCGTGGTGGGGGAGCTGTTCATCGGCGGTGTCGGCGTCGCCCGCGGCTACTGTGACCAGCCTGGCCTGACGGCGTCCCGGTTCGTCGCCGATCCGTTCGGCGACGGCGAGCGCCTGTACCGCACCGGTGACCTGGTCCGCTGGCGTGACGGCCTGGTGGAGTTCGTCGGCCGGGCCGACGACCAGGTCAAGATCCGTGGCTTCCGCATCGAGCTCGGCGAGATCGAGGCGGCCATGGCCGCCCACCCGGCCGTCGAGCAGGCCGTGGTGGCCGTGCGGACCGACGACGGCCGCAAGCGGCTGGTCGGGTACGTCGTCGGAGAGACCGACGGGCTCAAGGAGTTCCTGGCCGAGCGGCTGCCGGACTACATGGTGCCGGCGGTGATCGTCACCCTGGAGTCGTTGCCGCTCAGCGGCACCGGCAAGGTCGACCGCAAGGCGCTGCCGGCCCCGGAGATCACCCGAGGGCACGTCGAGCCCGGCACCGACACCGAGCGGACACTCGCCGCGATCTGGGCCGAGGTGCTGCGCCTGGACCGCGTCGGGGCCGAGGACAACTTCTTCGAGCTCGGCGGCGACTCGATCGTCAGCATCCAGGTCGTGTCCCGGGCCCGGCAGGCCGGCCTGAGCCTGATGCCCGGCGATCTGTTCACCCATCCCACGATCGCCGCGCTGGCCGCGGCCGCCGGCACGGCCACGACCGTGACGGCCGACCAGGGCGCGGTGACCGGCGACGCGCCGCTGACCCCGATCCAGCATTGGTTCCTCGACGCCGAACCGGTGCACGCCGAGCACTTCACCCAGTCCATGCTGCTGGACCTGCCCAGCGTCGACCGCGCCGCGCTGGACCGGGCCCTCAATGTCCTGCTGGCCCACCACGACGCGCTGCGCACAACCTTCGGGGCCGACCAGCGGACGCGGCCGGTCGAGCCGGCCAAGATCCTCGACGGCCCGCTGTTCGACCTGGTCAACGGGCCGCTGCTGCGGGCCGAGCTGGTCGGCGGCAAGCTGCTGGTCGAGGCCCATCACCTGGTCGTCGACACGGTGTCGTGGCGGATCCTGGCCGAGGACCTGCGCGCGGCGCTGCGCGGCGAGACCCTGCCGGCCAAGACCACCTCGTTCCAGGAATGGTCGACGCGGCTGGCCGAGTTCACCAAGGCCGGGGGCTTCGACGACGAGCTGGCGCACTGGACGTCCTTGACCGGCAATGCCGAGCTGCCGACCGATGCTGACGGCGTCAACACCATGGGCTCGGCGCGGACGATCACCGTGAGCCTCGACGGTGAGCAAACGCGGGCGCTGCTCCAGGACGTGCCGGCCGTCTATCGCACGCAGGTCAACGACGTGCTGCTCAGCGCGCTCGGCCGGACGCTGGCCGACTGGACCGGTCGCGATCGCGTGCTGGTCGATCTCGAGGGCCACGGCCGTGAGCAGCTGTTCGACGACGTCGACCTGTCCCGCACGGTCGGCTGGTTCACCTCGATGTTCCCGGTCGAACTGGCGGTCAGCGCCGACTGGGGCCAGACGTTGAAGCAGGTCAAGGAAAACCTGCGGGCGGTGCCGCGCCGCGGCGTCGGCTACGGCGCGCTGCGGCAGCTGGCCGGCTCCGTGCCGGCGATCGACCCGGAGATCAGCTTCAACTACCTCGGGCAGTTCACCGACGACGGTTCGATCGGCGGCTCCGCCGATCCCGGCCAGCGCCGGCCGCATCTGCTGGACGTCGTCGCGCTGGTGCAACACGACCGCCTCGACCTGACCTGGTACTACTCGGACCAGGTGCACACCGAGGCGACCGTCCGTGCACTGGCCGATGCCATGGTCGAGGCCCTGACCGGCATCATCCGGCACTGCGCCCGGCCCGGCGTCGGCGGCCGCACGCCGTCCGACTTCCCGCTGGCCCGGCTGACTCAGTCCGATGTGGACGGTCTCGTCGGCGACGGCCGTGGGGTGGTGGACATCTACCCGCTGACGCCGTTGCAGGCCGGCATGATCTTCCACAGCCTGGTCGACGGTTCTTCCGGCGCCTACTTCAACCAGGTTCAGCTGCGGCTGACCGGCATCGACGACCCGGTGGCGTTCGCCGCGGCCTGGCAGCGGCTGGTCGACCGGACCCCGGTGCTGCGCAGCCGGATCGTGTGGGACGGGCTGGCCGAGCCGGTGCAGGTCGTGCAGCGCGAGGTCACGCTGCCGGTCACCGTGCTGGACTGGACGTCCGGCGACATCGACGACCGACTGCGGGAACTGCTGGCCAACGACCGGGCGCGGGGCATGGATCTCGCCGTCGCCCCGTTGATGCGGGTGGCGCTGGCCCGGCTGACGGCCGGCGAGGTGTTGCTGGTCTGGACGTTCCACCATGTCCTGCTGGATGGCTGGAGCTGCGCCCAGTTGGTGCAGGAGGTGTGCGAGGACTACAAGGCCGTCGGCACGCCGCCGCGCCGGACGCCGTTCGCCGAGTACCTGCGCTGGCTGTCCACTCAGGACCTTTCTGAGGCGGAGTCGTTCTGGCGCACCGCGTTGAGCGGCATCGACGGCCCGACCGCGTTGCCGTTCGACCGGCAGCCGGTGGAATCGCACCGGGCGCAGTCGTGTGCGACCGTTCGCGTCGACTACGCGGCGGAGCCGTTGAAGGCGTTGGCGCACAGCCTCGGCCTGACCGTCAACACCATCGTGCAGGCCGCGTGGGGTCTGTTGTCGGCCCGCCGCAGCGGTAGTGGCGACGTCGTGTTCGGCACGACGGTGTCGGGCCGTCCGGCCGATCTGCCCGGCGTGGAGTCGATGGTCGGCATGGTGATCAACACCCTGCCGAGCCGGATCCGGGTCGACGACGGCAAGCCGGTGGCCGACTGGCTGCGGGCCGTGCAGCAGGAGCTCTCGCAGGCCCGGCAGTACGACTTCGTGTCGCTGGCCCAACTCCAGGGCTGGGTCGGCGCGACCCTGTTCGACAGCCTGCTGGTGTTCGAGAACTACCCCTTCGACGAGGAAGCCATTGCCGCGCACGGCATCGGCATGCACGGCATGGGCGAGGTGCAGCCGACGAACTACCCGCTCAGCGTGGTCGTGCAGCCCGGCGACACGCTGGCCGTCAGCTTCGACTACGACCCGACCCTGTTCGACGAGACGACCGTGCGCGGCCTTGCCGACCAGCTCGAACTGGTGCTCACGGCCATCGTCCGCGCGCCGGGTCAGCCGGTGCGCGAGCTGGATCTGCTCACCGAGGTCGAGCGTCGGCTGGTGCTGCGCGAGTGGAACGCCACGGCGACCGCGCCGTGCTTCGACACCGTGCTGACGGCGTTCGCCCGGCAGGATCCCGATGCCCTCGCGGTGGATTCGTTGACCTACCGCGAGCTCGACGCCCGGGCGAACCGGCTGGCCAACCGACTGATCAAGCTCGGTGTCGGCGTGGAGGACCGGGTCGGCCTGCGCCTGGAGCGCTCGGTCGACCTGGTGATCGCCGAACTGGCCGTGCTCAAGGCCGGCGCCGCGTACGTGCCGCTCGACCTGCGGGCCCCGGCGTCACGACAGCAGGCCGTGCTGGACCAGGCCGGCGCGCGGATCGTGCTGGAGGACGTCGCCTCGGACGAGCCGCCGACAACACCTGTTGTCAAGGTCGCCCGGGCCAACCTCGCCTACGTGATGTTCACGTCCGGCTCGACCGGTGTGCCCAAGGGCGTCGCCGTCACCCACGCCGACATCGTCGACCTGGCCCGGGACCGCTCCTTCGCCACTGGCCACGGCACGACGCTGCTGCACTCGCCGCAGGCCTTCGACGCCTCCACGTACGAGGTGTGGGTGCCGCTGCTCAACGGCGGCCGCGTGATCGTCGCCCCGCCGGGTGACGTCGACGCTTCGGTCATCCGCTGGGCCGTGCAGCAGGGCGTGACGGGGATGTGGCTGACCGCTGGCCTGTTCCGACTGTTCGCGATGCAAGACCCAAAGTGCCTTTTGGGTCTTACCGAGGTGTGGACGGGTGGTGACGTCGTCCCGGCCGAGGCGGTCCGGCGGGTGATGGCCACTGGCGTGTCTGTTGTGGACGGTTACGGGCCGACCGAGACCACGACCTTTGCCTCCCGCCACAAGATGCGCGGGCAGGTGCCGGACTCGATCCCGATCGGCTCGCCGCTGGACAACATGCGGCTGTACGTGCTGGACGGCGACCTGCGGCTGGTGCCGCCGGGCACCGTCGGCGAGCTGTACATCGGCGGGGCCGGCGTCGCCCGCGGCTACATCGGGCGGCCGGGTCTGACGGCGTCGCGGTTCGTGGCGGATCCGTTCGGCAGTGGCGAGCGCCTGTACCGCACCGGTGATCTGGTGCGTTGGCGTGACGGCGTGGTGGAGTTCGTCGGGCGCGCCGACGATCAGGTCAAGGTGCGGGGTTTCCGGATCGAGCTCGGCGAGATCGAGGCCGTGCTGGCCGAGCACCCGGCGGTCGAGCAGGCTGTGGTGGCCGTGCGGACCGATGAGGGCCGCAAGCGGCTGGTCGGGTACGTCGTCGGGGAAACCGAGGGGCTCAAGGAGTTCCTGGCCGAGCGGCTGCCGGACTACATGGTGCCGGCGGCGATCGTGCAGCTGGACGAGCTGCCGCTCAGCCGTAACGGCAAGGTCGACCGCAAGGCGCTGCCGGCCCCCGAACTCGCGGTCACGACTGGCTACCTGCCGCCGCGTACCGACAACGAGCGGGTTCTCGCCGGCATCTGGACGGAGATCCTCGGGGCCGAGCGGATCGGCGTGGAGGACAACTTCTTCGAGCTCGGTGGCGACTCCATCCTGAGCATCCAGGTCGTCTCCCGGGCCAGGGCCGCCGGACTCAACCTGACGCCGCGGGACCTGTTCGCGCACCCGACCATCGCCGGTCTGGCCGCCAACGCCACCGCCGCCGTGCAGATCGTCGCGGAGCAGGGAGCGGTCAGCGGCGAGGTGCCGCTGACGCCGATCCAGCGTTGGTACCTCGACAGTGCGGTGCTGCCGGAGTCGTTCACGCAGTCCATGCGGATCGAGTGGCCGCAGGACTTCGATCTCCCGCA
>DATJJB010000490.1:0-5687 GCA_035492655.1 Kutzneria sp.
GTGATCAGCGTGAACACCGATCCCTGCTGCCCCATGACGGCCATGGCCGACCTCGGCATCGTCGCCGATGCCCCGGCGGTGCTGGCCGAGCTGGCGCGGCGGCTGGAGGACAGCGATGGCTGAGCACACGGGTTCTGGGCAAGCAGGCCCGGGCACGCGGTCGGCCGTCGTCGACACGCCGCCACAGCGCACGGTCGACGTGATCGTCGTCGGCGCGGGGCCGGCGGGCTCGGCGGCGGCGCTGGAAGTCGCCCGGGCCGGGCATTCCGTGGTGCTGCTGGAACGCGGACCGTTCCCCGGATCAAAGAACGTCTACGGCGGCGTGGTCTACGGGCGGGTGTTGGACGAGCTGGTGCCGCGCTGGTGGGAGCAGCTGCCGGTGCAGCGCTGGGTTACCCGCCGCAGCACGATGATCATGACACCGACGCAGGCGCTGACCGTCGACTTCCGGACGCGGGCCTGGGGCGGGCCGCCGTACAACGGGGCGACGGCGCACCGGTCCGACCTCGACGGGTGGCTGGCCGGATTGGCGGTTCAGGCCGGCGCGGTTTTGGTGCCCTCGACCGTGGCGACGGGGTTGTTGCGTGACGCCGATGGCGCGATCGTCGGTGTCCGGACCGATCGGCCGGACGGCGATCTCACCGCCAAGGTGGTGATCGCCTGCGACGGCGTGAACTCCTTCCTGGCCAAGGAAGCCGGCATGTTCGCCGGCAAGCCGTCGGGGCACGTGACCCTCGGCGCGAAGGAAACCCTGCGGCTGCCACGGAACGTCATCGACGAGCGGTTCGGCGTCACCGGCAGGGACGGCGTCGACATCGAGATTCTCGGCTGCACCAGGGGAATCCCCGGCGGTGGCTTCCTCTACACCAACCTGGACTCGGTCAGCGTCGGCGTGGTCGTGGACCCGCACGGCCTGGCGGCGAAGAAGGTTCGGCCCGAGGAGCTGATCGCCGAGCTGAAGCGGCACCCGGCGATCGAGCCGCTGGTACGTGGCGGTGAGCTGCTGGAGTACTCCGCCCACCTGATCCCCGAGGGCGGCTACGACACCATGCCCGAGCTGGTCGGTGACGGCTTCCTGGTCGCGGGTGACGCCGCCGCGATGTGCCTGGCCGCCGGCATCTGGCTGGAGGGCGTCAACTTCGCGATCGGGGCCGGTATGTACGCCGGCCGTGCGGCGGCGGATGCTGTTGCGGCGAATGTGGTATCCAAAACGGGGTTGGCTTCTTACACGAGGATGTTGGCCGAGTCGTTCGTGCTGGGCGACCACCGCAAGCTGCGCCGGGTGCCGGGATTGGTACTGGGGCAACGGATGCAGCAGGACTATCCGGCGGTGCTGTGCGACCTCGCGCAGGGACTGTTCCAGGTGGACAACCCGCGCCCCAAGCCCGGTTTGCTCAAGCTGGTGCGCCGGGTGTTGACCTGGCACGGTGTCAAGGCCAGGGACGTCCTGTCCGACGTGTTGACCGGAGTGAGGTCGTTCGGATGAGCTATGCGCAGCAGGCTTTCGACGACCGGATGTCCACGGTGGACTTCGACGTCTCGCACCGGCCGCACATCACCGTGGACAACGACGTCTGCCGGTCGTGCCGGACGACCGAGTGCGTGTACGCGTGCCCGGCCAAGCTGTTCGTGCCGACCTCGGACGGCGGCATCCTGTTCAACTACGAGCAGTGCTTCGAATGCGGCACGTGCTACCAGGTCTGCTCCGGCGACGGTGCCCTGAGCTGGAGCTATCCCGACGGCGGCCATGGCGTCGCCTTCCGGAAGGGGTGAGTCATGCTGGTCGTCGCCGCGCTGACCTGGCCCGGCCCGCGCATCGTGGTCGACCAGCTCACGGGGACCGTTCGGACCGACGAAGGCCGGCCCGGCGCGAGCGCAGCCGGTCTGGCCGCGCTGGCACACTCGTTGCACATCAAGGAATCCCTCGGCGGCCGCGTTGTCGCCGTGACGATCGGGCCGCCGCCGGCCGAGGAGATGTTGCGCGAGGCGCTGGCTGCTGGTGCTTCGAGCGCACTTCGGGTCGATGTCGACCCGACGGATGACGAGGCCGCGGCCCGGGCGCTGTCGGCCGCGGTCACCGAACACCACGGCCCTCCCGATGTCGTGGTGTTCGGCGACGACTCCGGGGACGTGCCCGGCTATCTCGCCGCGCTGACCGATGCGGCGCAGGCGTTGGCGTTGCTGGAACTCGGCGTCGACGAAGGTGTCCTTAAGGGACTTCGGAGACTGGACAAGGGGCGTCGCGAGCGGTTGGCGATCCCGTTGCCGGCGGTGTGTTCGGTGGAGCCGGTGTTGCGGCCCCGTCGCGCCGGCCTGCCGGCGGTGTTGGCTGCCCGCAACACGAGTATCCCTGTCGTGCGGCCGGACATTCCCCAGTGGACGGTCAAGGCCGGAACCATCCGGGCATACCGGCCGCGCGCCAGAATTCTTCCGGTACCCGTGGCCGATCAGGCCAGAGACCGCATAGTTGCACTGACGAACGCGTTGGCCGCGGGCGGTTCCGCGACCGTGGTGACGCCGTCCGACGCGGCGGCCGCGGCCGACCTGGTGCTCGACTACCTGTCCAAGCACGGCTACTTGGGGGACACGACATGACGCCACGAGTCGCCGTGGTGACGGGTGCGGCCCGTGGCATCGGCGCGGCCGTCGTGCGTCAGTTGGCCGGGGAGGGTTGGCGGGTGGTCGCCGTGGACATCTGCGAGGACATCGCCGGGCTCGGCTATTCGTTGGGATCCAAGGAACAACTGCTCGCGCTGGTCTCGGAGTTCCCCGATGCCGTGCGCGAGGTTGTGGCCGACGTGCGCGACGCGGCGGCACTGGTCGAGGCGGCGGAGGTCGCCCACCGGGAGTTCGGCGGCCTGGACGCGGCCGTGGCGGCGGCCGCGGTCATCGCCGGTGGGCATCCGTTGTGGGAGTCGAGCGACGACGAATGGCGACTACAGCTGGACGTTGGCGTTCACGGCGTGGCCAATCTGGCCCGTGCGGCGATTCCGGTGATGCTGCGTTCGGCCCGGCCCCGGTCCGGGCGATTCGTCGCGCTGGCCTCGGCTGCCGCGCACCGGGGTCTTTGGCACGCCGCCGGCTACAACGCCACCAAGCATGCCGTTGTCGGCCTTGTCCGTGGCCTGGCTCATGATTTACGGGGAACCGGCATCACCGCAACTGCCGTGTCGCCGGGCAGCACGCGTACCGATTTACTCGACGCCAGCGCCGCCTTGTACGACCTGGCCGACGTCGAGGAGTTCAGTCGTTACCACCTCACCGAGCAGCTGCTGCGGCCGGAAGAGGTGGCCGAGGTCGTGTGTTGGCTGTGCGGCAAGGCGGCGTCGGCCGTCACCGGCACGGTCGTGCACGCGGACGGGGGGTTCACCGCATGATTCCCTTGCATGTCAGGCTAGATCCCGGCGCACGCCGCATCGGCAACCTCATCCTCGGCGGCTCGCCCTACGTCGTGCTCAAGCTGTCGGCCAGGGCAGGGTCCTGTGTGGATGCCTGGCTCGATGGGCAAGCCGTTGCCGCCGATCAGCTGAAGCTGGCCGATCTGCTGGTGCGTAAGGGAATTCTACACCCGCGGCGGGAAATAACCAGCCTCACCGCGCAGGATGTGACCGTGGTCGTACCGGTGCGCGACCACGCCGATGACCTTGCCCGCCTGGTGCCGGCGTTGTCCGAGGTCACGAAGGTGCTGATCATCGACGACGGATCGGCTGTGCCGATCGGCGAGGCCACCGTGCGACACGGTCGGGCCAAGGGGCCGGCGGCCGCGCGCAACGCCGGCTGGCGGCTCGCCGGCACCGAGCTCGTCGCCTTTCTTGATGCCGACGTCGTACCCGAACCTAGTTGGCTCGACGCGATTTTGCCGCATTTCGAGGATCCGGGCGTTGTCGCTGTGGCACCCCGAGTGCGCAGTGTCGGAGGACCGTCCGTGCTCGAACGCTACGAGGAGCTCCGCTCGCCGCTGGACCTGGGCGACGCCGAAGCCCCGGTGCGACCGGGCAGCCGCGTCAGCTATGTCCCGTCGGCCGCGCTGGTGGTGCGATTTTCGACGCTGCTCAAGCACAACGGCTTCGACGAGGACATGCGCTTCGGTGAGGACGTGGATCTGGTCTGGCGCTGCCACGAGGCCGGCGAGCAGGTCCGCTACGAGCCTCGATCCGTCGTGTGGCATCGTCCCCGCGAGACGTGGAAAGCCTGGCTGCGGCAGCGTTTCGGCTACGGCACATCGGCCGCGCCGTTGGCCATTCGGCACGGTGTTGCCGTCGCGCCGGTCAAGGTCTCGATGTGGAGCGCCCTGGCCTGGGCGTTGGTCGCCGCCGGCCGACCGCTGTGGGGTGGGGCCGTCGCCGGCACGACCGCGTCGTTGCTGCCACGCAAACTGAAGGACGTCGGTGTGCCGGCGACGGAGTCCGTGCAGCTCGCTGTCCGCGGCCATGTCGGCGCGGGGCGGCTGCTGGGCGACGCCGTGGTGCGGTCGTGGTGGCCGGTGGCCATCCCGGTGCTGGCCTCGACCCGTTGGGGCCGTTGGGTTCTGCTGGCGGCCTTTGCGCGGCACGTGGAGGAGTGGTACAGCCGGGGTGCGAACGTCGGCCTGCCGGGTTGGCTCGCCGCGCGGGTGCTCGACGACCTCGCGTACGGCGCCGGCGTCTGGTGGGGTGCGATCCGTTGCCGCACCGTGAAACCGCTGCTGCCGGACCTGTCCGACTGGCCCGGCCGGGACGGGGTCGGCCGCACGTGAACCGTCTGATCGACATGACCTGGCCGGAGGTCGAGGCCGTCGCCGCGAACAGCGTGCTGGCCGTTCCGGTCGGCTCGACCGAGCAGCACGGGCCACACCTGCCGTTCACTGTGGACACCGAGATCGCCGCCGCGCTGTGCGACCGGCTCGGGCAGGCCCGCGACCGGGTGGTGGTGGCTCCCGCCTTCGCGTACGGCTCCAGTGGTGAACACGCTGCCTTCCCCGGGTCGCTGTCGATCGGTCAACAAGGGGTCGAAACCCTGCTGGTGGAGCTGGTTCGCTCGGCTGACGCCTTCGCTGGCGTGTTGCTGGTCAACGGGCACGGCGGCAACTCCGGTGCGGTGTCCCGCGCTGTGCGACGACTGGGCCAGGAGAGCCGGCAAGTGACCTGCTGGTCGCCCAGCGGGTCCGCTGTGGACAGTCACGCCGGCCGTACCGAGACATCGGTGATGTTGGCCCTGCGCCCCGAATCCGTGCGTCTCGGTCGGCTGGAAGCCGGGGATCGCCGGCCGCTCAACGAGATCATGCCGCTGCTGGTTCGCTCTGGAGTTGTGTCCGTGAGTGCCAACGGGGTGCTCGGTGATCCGGGTGGCGCATCGTGCGGAGAAGGCCGGCGCGTCCTGGAGCATTGGACGGCCGGCCTGCTCTCGGCGTACGACACATGGACACCAGTCTCGTGACCGCGTCAGACCGCGGCCGGCTCGCGCACCTCCTTCGTCTGCTCGGTGACGGTGGGCTGCGGCGGGGTCGGCTTGATCCGCCGCAGCAGAGCGATGGTGAAGATCGCCGTGACCAGCGCGACCGCGCCGCCGGCCAGCGAGGCGGTGTGCACCGCGCCGGTGAAGGCCTCCCGGGCCACGTCCAGCAGGGCATTGCCTTGCGCCGCCGGCAGTGTGCGGGCCACCTCGGACGCGCCGGCGACGGTCTGCCGGGCGGCGTCCAGCGCGGCGAC
>DATJJB010000491.1:0-23049 GCA_035492655.1 Kutzneria sp.
CGGCCCGTTCTTCGTCTCCACCGACAACGTGACCGGCACCTTGGTGGCCATCGTCGACAACGGCCCGGCCTGCCCGCAGCCCGGCCTCGAGGTCGTGGCCCGGGTCGACGTCGTGTTCAGCTGGATCCACCAGCAGATCGACCCGCCGCGATGAGCTCGGTCGCGGCCCAGCCGGCCAGCAGCCACATGGCCTCCGCCGAGGGCGAGCCGGGCTCGGCGGCGTAGACGTCGAGGGCCCTTCTCCAGCCGGGTGTAGTAGTCGGCCGACACGCCGGCGAGCATCGCGACCTCCTCGCGGCACAGGCCCGGCACCCGGCGGTTGCCGCCGTACACGGTCAGGCCGGCTCGCTCCGGCGTGATCTTGGCCCGGCGCGTGACCAGGAAGTCACGGACGTCGGTGCTCTTGGCGCTTTTGCCGTCAACGGTACGGCCGAGCCACCCGCGATGGGGGTTCTGTCAGAACCCTGAACGACCCGACCTCCCACCTCCACTCCCCCTGCGACGTCCGCTTCGAGACGCGCGCCGACGCCGATGGGTCACGAGTACGTCGGCATCGTCGAGGAGGTCGGGGCCGAGGTCACCGGCATCAAGCCGGGCCAGTTCGTGATCGGCTCGTTCTTCGCCTCCGACAACACCTGCGAGATATGCCGGGCCGGCTTCCCACACCTCGTGCCGGCACCGCGAGTTCGTCGGCGCGGGGTCCCGTGAAACCAGTTGTGCAGGGAAGGACGCCTTACCTGCGTCCAACGCAGGTAAGGCGTCCTTCCCTGCATCAGGGGCTCAGCCCTCCACGCGGTGCGAGGTCCAGAACGACGTGAGGTCGGTCGAGCCGGCCGCCGCCTGCGCCGCGGCCTTGAACTCGGCCACAGTGGACACTCCGTACCAGTGCGACTGCGCGTACGACTTGAGCAGGTTGGTCATCGCCGTGTCGCCGATCAGCCGCCGCAGGTCGTGCAGCGTGCACTTGCCGTAGTTGTAGACCACGGTGGAGTACCGGGACGAGTGCGCGTCCCAGTAGGCCATCGAGTTGGTCAGCTTCTCGGCGCTGGACGCCCAGGAGATCGAGCAACCCGAACCGGTCACGCCGCGGTAGAGATCCGTGGCGTAGTCGGTGAAGCCCTCGTCCAGCCACGGCGAGTTGTACTCGTCGTCACCGACGATGCCGTAGAACCACTGGTGCGCGATCTCGTGCGGCAGGGCCACATTGGACACCAGGTCCATCACGAAGCCCGGGTACTCCATGCCGCCGAACCAGAAGTTGTTGTCGATGACGGCATCCAGCTCGCCGTACGGGTAGTCGCCGAACCGTCCGGAGTGGACGTCGACGGCGTCGGCGGCCAGGTTGAGCATGGACGTGGCGTTGCTGCTGGAGATCCCGCTGACCGAGTAGACGTTGACCAGCACGCCCTTGCCCGAGGTCTTGCTGATCTTCGCGAAAGGCCCTGCGGCCCAAGCGAAGTCACGGACCTTCGAGGCCACCGCGTGGGTGGTCGTGGTGCTGCCGCTGGTGGTCTCGGTCGAGGTGCCGGTGGCCGGCGTCAGCAGGCTGGACGGGTGCACCATGGTCACGTCGAAGTCGCCGATCACGGTGTAGAACGACTCGCCGTTGTTGGTGTACGGGTCCAGGTGCCAGCCCGAGCCGTCGCGCACGGCCAGCACCGGCAGCGCGTTGCCGATCATGTTGAACGCGCCGTCGTGGCCGAACCGGTCGGCGCCGCTGGGCACCACGATGCTCAGGTCGAACGCGACGGTGGCGGACTGGTTCTGCGCCAACGGGGTCGGCAGCGTCACCTTCATCGCGGTGCAGCCGACGGTCAGCGCCGACGCGGTGCCGCCGGTCAGGTTGGTGACCGTGATCGGCGTCGACGGGCAGGAGCCGTGGTAGTTGTCCCACAGCCGCAGGTACACCTCGGGCAGCGCGGTGGCGGAGCCGTTGGTGAAGGTGACGCTCTGGTGCCCGGTCCAGGTGTCGCCGGTGCTGTTGGACGTCAGGTTGACCGTGTAGGCCGGGTTGATCGGCGTGCGGGTCGAGTCCGGCGGGGGCGGCGGGTTGCCGGTGCCGGTGGTCAGCGCGAAGTCGTCCAGCGCGAAGTTGGTGGCCAGGCTGGAGTCCTCGCGGCCGGTCAGGGTCAGCGTCACCGTCTGGCCGATGTACTTGGAGACGTCGACACTGCGCTGCACGTAGCCGGTGTTCTTGTCCAGGTTGGAGTAGCTGGCCACGGTGTCGGAGCCGATCTGCACCGCCAGCGTGTCGTACTTGGTGCTGGTGGTCGTCTCCTTGGTGTCGATGTGCGACCAGTAGGTCAGGGTGGCCGACGAGCAGCCACTGGGCAGCGTCACCGTCTGGGACAGCGTGTCGGTGTGGGTGCCGCCGGTGCCGTCCAGCCGGGCGAGCCGGGTGCCGCCGTGCGCCGGCTCGGCCGTGGTGCCGGCGACGATGGCGGCGGTGGAGCCGGACCACGGGGCGGTCCCGGTCTCGAAGTCGGCGTTGCCGATCAGCTGGTCACCGCAGGTCGCGGCCTGTGCGGGCGGGGTCACCGCCACAACTCCGAAGAGCCCGACCGCCAGTGTGAGGGCAGCAGGGATTGCCCGGCGTCTCATGGGGATTCCTTTCGTGGCCCCGCCCGTCGGGGCCATCGACAGGTTCCCGGTTGCCCGTACGGCCATCAACCCGCCATCAGTACTGTTTCTGCCCGTCGGGGGACAAAAGGGTTTCCCGGCGCAGCACGCGCTTCACCACCGGCTGGCCCAGCAGCAGGCCGACCAGCACCAGGGCGATCCCCGCCACCTGCTGCCCGGTCAGGCCGTCGCCGGCGACCAGCGTGCCGAGCAGGACGCCGGTGACCGGGTTGAGCAACCCGATCAGGCCGACGGTGCCGGCCGGCAGGTGCTTGA
This sequence comes from Kutzneria sp., assembly GCA_035492655.1. GTDB lineage: Bacteria > Actinomycetota > Actinomycetes > Mycobacteriales > Pseudonocardiaceae > Kutzneria. Next base: position 2,896 of record DATJJB010000491.1, read on the forward strand.
GGCCGGCGAACCAGGCGGCGTAGGCGATGGCCGTCGTCACCACCGTCACGTAGGCGAAACCCAGGGTCGCGTTGAGACTGAGGGCGGGTGGCGGGCCCTCGAACAACACGGCGAACGGGAACAGAAGCAGGCCGCCCCAGGTGAGTTGCCACGACGTGGAGGCGAGCACGTCGACCTCGCCGGCCCAGCGCTTGGCCAGGATGGCCCCCAGCGACGACAACGCCATCGCGGCGACCGAGGCCAGCACGCCGATCAGGTCCACCCGAACCGCCGAGGTGGCCAGCATGAGGCAGGCGCCGCCGATGCCGATCACCGCGCCGATCAGGGCGCCCGATCCCGGGCGTTCGGCGTTGACCAGCCAGGCCAACAGCATCAGCACCACCGGCGAGGTGGCCATGATCATCGAGGCCAGGCTGGTCGGCAGGGCCTGCGCGGCCACGTAGACCAGGGTGAAGAAGACGCTGGTGTTCAACCCGCCCAGCACCAACGACTTCCACCACCAGCTGCCGCTCGGCCGCTTGCGGGCCACCGCGAGCAGCAGCAGGCCGGCCGGCAGCGCCCGGAACACCGCGCCGTACAACGGATATCCGGCCGGCAGCTGCTCGTGCGTGACGAAGTAGTTGGTGCCCCAGGCCACCGGCGCGATCGCCGCCACCAGGCTCCACCGCACAGTAGCTTCCATGGAAGCTACTGTATATCTTCCCGGGAAGCTATCCTAGGCGCTGTGACGCACCAGCCTTTGGACCACGTCGGCCGGATCCAGGCCGAATGGCACCGCGAGCGGCCCGACCTGGACGTGTCCCCGCAGGGCGTGATCGGCCGCCTGCACCGCGTCGGCGTGCTGCTTTCCGACCAGCTCAACGCCGTGTACCAGCGGTTCGGGCTGTCCGAGGGCGAGTTCGACGTGCTGGCCGCCCTGCGCCGGGCCGGCGACCCGTTCGAGCGGGCGCCCGGCGAGCTGGCGACGTTCACCATGGTCACCACCGGTGCCATGACCAAGCGCCTCGACCGCCTCGAAGCCGCCGGCCTGCTCACCCGGCGTCCCAGCGCCGCCGACGGCCGCGGCCGGGTCGTCGCCCTCACACCCGCCGGCCGCGCCCTCATCGACGAGGCGTTCGCCGCCCACATGCGCAACGAGCACCGCGTGCTGGCCGACCTCTCCCCCACCGAGGCCGCGCAGCTGGAGGAGCTGCTGACGACCTGGCTGGCCCGCCTCGAACCGCCGCGCTGACCGCGTCAAGGGATCGATCCAAACCCGCTCGATCCCACCGCGCGTCGCGGTAACGTGATCTTGTCGGGGGTCGCGTGATCGGGGGATTGCTGTGTCCGGGCCAGACAGGGATCCCGAAGGTGGGCGCGAACGGAGCGCGGACACCTGGTCGGAGTTGTCGGGTTCCGCCGGTGATGTCGTGCAGGCGCGGGATATCACCGGTGGGGTGCACTTCCATCAGGCCCGCGAACGCGACAGCCGGCCGCCGAGGATGCTGCCGGGCGATGTGCGGGGTTTCGTCAACCGGGTCAGCGAGCTGCGACGCCTGGACCAGGCGTTGGCCGTGGAGAGCGCGGACCCGAACGCGGTGGCGGTGTCGGTGATCGCCGGCACCGCGGGTGTGGGCAAGACGGCGCTGGCGATCCGGTGGGCGCACCGGGTCCGCGACCGGTTCCCGGATGGACAGCTGTATGTGAACCTCCGCGGGTACGACCCGGGCGCGCCGGTCACCGCGGACTACGCGTTGGACCACTTCCTGCGTGCGCTGGAGGTGCCGGCCGGCCAGATCCCGGCCGACCCGCAGGCCAAAGCCGGCCTTTTCCGGTCACTGGTCGCGGACCGGCGGATGCTGGTCATCCTGGACAACGCGGCGACCGTCGGACAGGTCCGGCCGCTGCTGCCGGGCACGGCGAGTTGTCTGGTGCTGGTGACCAGCCGCAGCCGGTTGCGGGGGCTGGTGGTGCGGGAAGGCGCGCACCGGGTCGGGGTGGAGACGCTGTCCGACGACGAGTCGGTCACCCTGCTGCGGACGGTGACCGACGGTTACCGCGCCGAGGACGACCCGGGCGAGCTGGCGGAGCTGGCGCGCTTGTGCGCGCGACTGCCGCTCGCGCTGCGCATCGCCGCCGAGCGGGCGGCGAGCCGGCCGAGGATGCCGCTGCGGGACTTGATCCGGGATCTGCGGGACGAGTCGTCCCTGTGGGACGCGTTGTCCACTGAGGACGACGACGAGGCCGACGCCGTGCGCACCGTGTTCGCCTGGTCCTACCGTGCGCTCCCGCCCGAGGCGGCGCACATGTTCCGGCTGCTCGGACTCCATCCGGGCACCGAGTTCAGCGTGGACGCCGCCGCCGCGGTCGCCGGCGTCGCTCCCGGTCAGGCGCGGCACCTGCTGGACTCGCTGGTCGGCGCGCACCTGGTGGAAGACATCGGCGCGGACCGGTACCAGTTCCACGACCTGATGCGGGCCTACGCCAGCGACCAGGCCCATCACGAGGAGCCGCCCGAGAATCAGCACGTGGCCCTGCGCCGTGTGCTGGAGTGGTACCTGCATTGCGCCTCCGCTGTGCGTGCGGCCGCGTCACCAGGCGGGTACAACCCCTCGCTCGCGCTCGATCCACCCACCGCGGGCGTCACGCCGCTCGTGTTCCCCGACCGCGGTCATGCCGTTCGCTGGTACGAGCAGGAGCGTGCCAACCTGATGGCGGCGACACGCGCTGCCGCGGCGTCGGGCCTTGACCGGATCGCCTGGCAGATCCCCACGGTGTTGATGGAGATCAACGGCGATCGGGATCCATTGGGTGGCTGGTCGGACGTCGAGTGGATCGGCGTGGAAGCCGCTCGCCGCGTCGGCGACCGTGATGGCGAGGCGGTCCTGCACGAGGGCCTCGGCATCAAGTACCGCTTGGGCCACCGTCTGTCGGAGGCCGAAGAGCACTACCGCCTCGCGCGAGAGCTCTTCGAGCAGATCGGCGACCGTGCGGGCGTCGCGCGAGCCAGGAACGGCCTCGGCCTCACCCATCAGCGCGCCGATCGGCTCGACGAAGCCCGCGCCGAGTTCGAGCAGGGCCTGGCGCTGGCCCGAGAGCTCCGATCCCCGTACCTCGTCGCGACCTTCCTGGGAAACCTCGGGTGCGTCCAGCAGGCCCTCGGTCGGCTGGACGAAGCGGAGCGAAACCTGCGGGACGCCGTCAGCAGCCTCCGAGACCTGGGGGAACAGCTGGAGGAGTCCTTCCGCCTGGTCGAGCTGGCCGACGTGGTCATCGAGTCGGGCCAGCCGGCCGAGGCGCGCGAGATCCTCCCGCGTGCCCTCGCCGTCGCGCGTGACCACGACAACGCGATCGTCGAGGGCAACGTGTTCCTTGTACAAGCCAAACTCGAACTCGCGGAGGGCGCACCCGAGGACGCGCTCGCCTCCAGCCAGCGAGCGGCGGTCACCCTGCGCCAGTGCGGCTACCGCGGCATGGAGGCCCGGGCGCTGGCCGCCGCCGGGGCGGCCTACCAGCAACTGGAACGCTTCGACGAGGCCGCCGCCTTCTATCGGCGTTCCGCCGCCACCCACCGCGAACTCGGTGACCGCTGGCACCTGGCCGTCACCCTCGACCGGCTCGCCGCCGTGCTCACCGCGGTCGACCGGCCGGACGAAGCGCGGGACGCCTGGCGCGAGGTTCTCCTCCTTCTCGCCGATCTCCCCGGTCCACGAGCCGCAGCCTTACGCGAACACGTGGAGCGGACCCTGCCGCCGGCTTGAGCGACCCCGTGCTGTCATCCCTGGCCGACCGTCTCCAGCGAGCCCACCCGGGCCACCTTGAACACCGGGCGGCGGTGCAGCCGGAAGCCCAACGCCTCGTACAGGCGGATCGCGTTCGTGTTCGTCGCGGTGGCGTGCAGGAACGGGATGTCGCCACGGTCCTTGATGCCGGCGACAACCGCCTGGACCAGCCGGGCGGCGTAGCCCCGGCCGCGGTGGTCGGGGTCGGTGCAGACCGCACTCACCTCGGTGAAGCCCGGCGGGTGCAGGCGCTCGCCGGCCATCGCCACGAGCGCGCCGCCACGACGAATGCCCAGGTAGGTGCCGAGTTCGACGGTGCGCTGCAGGAACGGCCCCGGCTCGGTGCGGGCCACGAGATCGAGCATCTCCGGCACGTCGGCCGGCCCGAGCCGGACGGCCTCGGGGTACTCGACCCCCACAACCCCGTCGTCCACCAGCTGCACCGCCGGAAACTCGGCGACGATCTCCCAGTCCGTCGGCGGCACGACCGAGCCCCCCGTGAGCGCGACTTCCGTGCCGGGACCGGCGAAGTCGGCCAGGTCGCGCCACGCCGCCTCGTCCGGCCGGTCGGGCAGCGCCATGAACGGCGCCATGTCCGGCTGGTAGCGCAGCACCTGCCCGTGCCGCTCGGCGAACCGCGCGTGCGGGCCGCTCAGCGAGCTGCGGACCGGGTTGTCGAGTACCGAGTAGTCGACGGTCATAACCGGATCATCTCCGATGAGCGCCGAGTTATTCCCGGTCAGCCCGTCAGTGTGGCCAACTACGCCTGACGGGCTCGCGCAGCGCCAAGCGGAGCTCGACCGGCGTCAGTCCTGGCAGCTCCACTGTGCTGGGAGCGGGTAGCCGTTGGTGTACGAGCCGGCGGCAACGCCGGCGTCGGTGATGGTGGCGGCGCTCCACGAGCTCGCGCCTTCCGGCGCGCCGAGCACGCCGTCGACCTGGCCGTCGTGCCACACGTAGTGGCCCGCGCCGCTGTCGCCGACCACCTGGTCCGCACCGTTGACGGCGAACGCGTTGCCGTCCTCGATCAGATCGGCGACGACCGCGCCGGTGAAGTCCCACTCGACGGCGTTCGAGCCGGACCGGCCGACGATGTGCCCGTCGTGCACGCCCCGGACCTCCAGCCAGTCATGAGGCGTCTCCGCGGTGAGCTCGACGGCCAGGTGGCCACCGGTGAACAGGAAGGCCCGCCCGCTCCAGGTGGAGGCCACGACGTCACCCTGCTCGTCGATGGCGGTGTACGCGGCGTCCTCGCCCGGCGGCAGGTCGAGGTAGCTGACCTGATCGGGGTGATCGACGTTCCACACGCCGACATGGACGCGGGCGCCGTCGAGCACGGTGGCGACGACCTGACCGCTGTTGTCGACGCCGACGGCCTCGCCGGTCAGCGACCGCGTGCCGTTGCTCAGCACGGACCACGCGCCGTTGTGGTGGATCACCGGGGTGGACACACCCACCTCCGGATAGGTCGCGCCGGCCAGGTCGCCGGCGTCGTTGACGTCGAACGCCTCGGTGTCGACCCCGAGGCCGCCGACCAAGGTCGGCGAGCCGTTGCGCCACACCGCGACCTGGTGCGCCCCACCGTGATCGCTGACCACGCCGACCAACGAGCCGTTGGCCGACGAGCCGGTGACCCAGCCCCGGTCGACGCCGGCCGGCAACGCCAGGGCACTGGCCTCCCAGCGGCAGATGTGCGCCGGCGCGGCCTCGGCGACCGCGGGCGTGATGACGGCGGCCAGGCCGATGATCGACATGACTGAGAGCAGACGTGTTCCCACGACGGAGTCCCCCCAAGGGCTCAGATGCCAGTGAGCCCAGTCTGCCACGGAACCCTTGTCGTGACCCCTCATTCCGGACGATGAGCCGTCACCAGCAGGTAGCCGTACTCGGGCAGGTCGGCCACCGGATGCAGCAGCACCTCGATCAGCCGATCGGCCGCTTCCCCATGCCGCTCAACCAATTCCGCACGCCGCGCCCGGACGTTGTCGGCCAACTTCCGCATGGTCGGCCGGGTGTGCTCGCTGACGTCGATCACCCGGTCCACCACCAGACCGGCGTCGTCGACCAGTGCACGGTAGTCGTCAACGGTCGGCAGCTCGCTCAAGGCGAACTTCCGCAGTGCGTCGTCGAACGCCAAGCGGTGCTCGGGGCTGAGCGGCGCCCGCTGGAGCAGGTCGGCGATCACCAGCCGGCCGCCTGGCCGCAGTACCCGGTGAATCTCCCGAAGCGCCTTGTCCCGGTCCATGTGCAGCAACGACTCGAACGCCCACGCGGCATCGAAGTTGCCGCTGCCGTAAGGCAACTGGAGGGCGTCCGCCTCCTCGAAGCGCACCCGGCCGGCCACGCCCGCGACCTCGGCCCGACGGTTGGCCTCCACCACCTGGCCGCGGTTGATCGACACGCCGGTGATGTCGGCCTCGACCGTGGCCGACAGGCGGATCGCCGGCTCGCCGATGCCACAGCCGACGTCGAGCATGCGCTCGCCGGGGCGCAGGGCCAGCAGGTCGATCAGCACGTCGGTCATCCGCCGCACCGCGACGGCAACCGACTCGTCGTCGGAAAGCCAGTAGCCGTAGTGGAAGTTGACGTCCCAGGAACTCAGCAGGACGTGCGTGTACACGTCGTAGAAGTCCGACACCTGCTTGGGCGAGGTCATGACAGCACCACCGGCAACCTTTCCACGCCACGGGTCAGAAGTGTGAACTGCCACGGGATTTCGTCGTCGGCTGGCCGAATGTCCGGGAACCGGGCCAACAAGGCCCCGAGCAGCTCCTCGCACTCGACCCGAGCCAGCGCGGCGCCCAGGCAGTAGTGCGCGCCATGCCCGAAGCCGACGTGGCTGCCGACGGACCGGGTCAGGTCCAGCCGGTCGGCGTCGGCGAACTGCGCCTCGTCCCGGTTGGCCGACAGCAGCGACAGCATCACGACCTCGCCGGCCGGCACGGTCGTGTCGCCGAACTCGACGGCTTCCGTGGTGTAGCGGAAGGTTCCCATGTGCACCGGCCCGTCGTACCGGATCAGCTCCTCGACGGCGTTCGGCAACAGGGCGGGATTCTCCCGCAGCAGCCGAAGTTGCCCGGGATGGTCGAACAGGGCCAGCAGCGCGGTGCCGATGAGGTTGGCGGTGGTCTCGAAGCCGCCGATGACCATGACCGCCAGCAGCGACACCAGCTCCGACTCGGTCAGGTCCTCGGCCAGCAGATCGCTGACCAGATCATCGGACGGGGTGAGCCGACGGTAGGCGATCACCTCCGTCAGGTAGTCGTGCAGCGCGTGCCCGGCCGTGCCGTATTCCGCGACCGACCGGGTCGACATCGACACCAGCGTCTCGGTCCAGCCGCGCAGCCGGTCCGCGTCGGCCGCCGGCAGGCCGAGCAGCTCGCACATGAGCAGGACCGGCAGCGGCCGCGCGATCTCGGCGACAAGATCGATCCGATCCCGGTTCTTGATCGACGCCAGCAGGGCGTCGACGATCTCGGTGACACGCGGTCGAAGCCGCCTGATCCGCCGGGTGGTGAAGGCGGCAGTGGCGATCTTGCGCAGCCGGGTGTGCGCCGGGGTGTCCATGCTCAGCAGGTTGACCGCAATGGACGGCGGCAGCGCCAGCAGCGCCCTGCCCTCGTCGCCGCCGTCGCCGAGGATCTCCCGCGCGGCCAGCACGTCCTTGCTCAGCCGCTGATCGGCCAGCCCGGCCCGCACGTCGGCGTACCTGGTCACCAGCCACACCCGCAGGCCGTTCGGCGTGATGGTCGGGCACACCGGCGCGGTCCGCCGGAGCCGAGCATAGGTCGGGTACGGGTCGCGTACGAAGGCCGAATCGAACACATCTGCATTCGTAGCGAACACGGATGCTTGCGGCCAGTGGTCGAAGGGCGTCCACAGGGTCCTACGACTCTGGACGGAAGTACCCTCGACCGGCCGCCGACCCCGATGGTAACGCGGAGATCCGGTCCGGCGACTTCACGCGCAACCATCATCCACAGTGGAGGACGCGTGACATCCGTTGCCGTCATCGGGGCCGGGCCGTACGGGCTGTCCATCGCCGCGTATCTGCGCGACTACGGTGTGACCACTCGCGTTTTCGGTATTCCGCTGGACACGTGGCGTAGCCACATGCCGGCCGGAATGCTGCTCAAATCGGACGGTTTCGCCTCGAACGTGTACGGCCCCAAGGCCGTTGGCACGTTGGCCGAATACTGCCAGGAGCGCTCGCTCCCGTACCACGAGACCGACATCCCGGTGCCGCTGGAGGTGTTCAGCGACTACGCGGTGGACTTCCAGCGCCGGTTCGTGCCGGATCTCGAAGAAGTTCTGGTCACGAGTTTGTCGCGCAACGGCAACGGCTTCCGGCTGAAGTTAACCGACGGTCAAGAGATGCTCGCCGACCGTGTCGTGTGCGCGGTCGGCATCAGCCACTTCGCCGTCCGGCCGGCCGAGCTGGCCGGGCTGCGCGACGAGCTGGTCAGCCACGCCTACGACCACCACGATCTGAGCCGGTTCGCCGGCAAGCACGTGACGGTGATCGGCGCGGGCTCGTCGGCCGTGGACACCGCGGTGCTGCTCAGCGACAACGGCGCCACGGTCTCGTTGGTGGCGCGCAGCAACGTGGTGAGGTTCGGCGGCAAGCCGGAGCCGCGCGGCGTGTGGGAGAAGCTGCGCAGCCCGTCCTCCGGCGTCGGCCCGGGCCTGCGGAACTGGCTGTGCGAGGCGATGCCGTCGCTGTTCCGGTTCCTGCCGGGAGACCTGCGGCTGCGGCTGATCAAGACCCATCTCGGCCCGAAGTCGCCGTGGCACATGAAGGCCCGCTTCGACGCCAACGTCGAGACCCATCTCGGACGGTCCATCGTGGCCGCTCGCGAAGTTGACGGCCGGGTAGAGCTCGACCTCGGCGGCGAGACGCTGACCACCGATCACGTGCTGACAGCGACCGGTTACTACCCGGACCTGGCCCGGCTGGAGTTCCTCGACGACGGTCTGCGGCGCGCGGTCCGCAGCCACGCCCGGATGCCCGTGGTGTCCCGGTGGTTCGAGAGTTCCGTGCGGGGCCTGTACTTCGTCGGCCCGGCCGCGGTGAACACCTTCGGTCCGCTGATGCGGTTCATGGTCGGCGCGGAGTACGTGGCGCCGCGGGTCGCGCACCATCTGGCCGACCGTCCCGGACTGGTCGGCTCCCGCCGCAGACGCTGGCTCGTCCGATGATCGTCTACAAGGCCGGCGGGGTGCGGATCGACCTGGTCCGCGAGGGTTCGGCCGGCGCACTGGTGCTCGTGCCGGGTCTGGAGGGCGATCCGGAGGAGTTGACCGGCGTGATCGCCGGCTACACCGGGTCGGAGACCGTCTACTGTGCCGCGCCGATGCTGGTCGACGACGACGGCGAGGCGATCGAGACGGTCGAGCGGATGGCCGCGTTGATGATCGTCGCGCTGGACGAGGCGGTCGGCTCCGGTTACCACCTCGGCGGGTACTCGTTCGGCGGGCTGATCGCGTGGGAGATGGCCCAGCAGCTCAAGGCTGCCGGCCGGCCACCGGGCCAGGTGTTCCTGATCGAGGCGATCTTCGACGAGCGGTTCTGGAACCGTCGCCTGTGGCTGGTCGCGATGCGCCGGCGGGGGATGAACCAGCTGGCGCGGATCCGTCAGTTGCCGGCGCGCCAAGCCGCCGCCGAGTTCGGGCTGCGCGGGCAGCGGTTGCTGCGGCGGCTGGCCCGACGATCATCCGGCGGCGAGGCGACTTCGGTGTCCACCGGGGAGACCGAGGCCGGGCAGCGGGCGTACCGGGCGATGCCGCGCTACCGGCCGACCTTCTACGACGGCGCCGTGACGGTGCTGGCCGCGACCGACAACCGGCATTTCGGTTGCGACACGGCCGAATGCTGGCAGGGGCTGGCCCGCGAGATGTACGTGCGGCGGATCGTCGGTGACCACCTCACGATCGTCAGCTCGGCCGAGGCGGCGGCGCAGGTGGCCGACGGCATCGGTCGACACCTGAGCAACGGCCCGGGGGTTCGGCCGGCACCGGGCTTCGAGCGGGTGCTGATCGTGTCGACCATGCGGTGGTTCTCCGCGGCACGGTTGGCCGACGCGATGACCGAGGCCGGTTTCACGGTGTCGGTGTGCCGGCCGCCCGGGCATCCGCTGGAGGTGGTCGACGGGCTGGCCGGCTCGTACGTGCTGCACCGGACCCGGCCGTTGCACTCGATCGCGCGGGCGATTGCGGCTTCCCGCCCGGACCTGGTGATGTGTGACGACGAGCGGTCGCTGGTTCTGTTGCGCCGCCTGCATTCCCGGCGGCCGGACCCGGTGCTGGCCCGCTCGCTGGGCGACTGGACTCGGCTGATGTCCCGGGCCGGCGTGGCCGAGCACGCCCGGGCCGCCGGGGTTGACGCGCCGGAAACCTCCGTGATCACCGATCCCGCTGTGCTGCAAGAGTTTCCGGTGGTGCTCAAGACCGACGGCAGTTCCGGCGGCCGTGGCGTGGCCGTGGTCGAGCAGGCATCGTTGGCCCGGTCGTGGCGGGTCATCTCCCGGCCGCCGGCGCCGCACGTGGCCGTGAAGCGGGCCCTGGTGAACCGGGAGCTGCATTCGTTGACGGCGGCCGTGTTGCGGCGCAGGCCGATCGTCAACGCGCAGGCGTTCCGGGCCGGCAGGGACGCCATCGCCACCGTGGCCTGCCGTGATGGCGAGCTGCTTTCCTTGGTGTGCCTGGAGGTCGTGCTTGCCGAGGAGGTGCGCGGGCCGTCGGCGGTGGTGCGGGTGATCGATCATGCCGGCATGGCCGAGGCCGCCCGGCGGATCGTGCGCCACTTCGGGCTCAGCGGGTTCTGCGGTCTGGACTTCGTCATCGACGCGGACGAGACGGCCTGGCTGATCGAACTCAACGCCCGCATCACGCCGACCTGCCACCTGCTGTTCGACGCCCCGCGCCCGATCGGCCAGGTGCTCGCGCTGTTCCCGTTCGAGCACGGGGCTTCCGCGTACGCCGACTGCGTCGACGTGCCCGTCCGGGCTCCGCTGCTGGCCGAACGCGGCCGGCGACTCCTGGCCCGGCAACGGCATCCGGTGCTGCGGCGGATGCGGGAGTGGACCAGACGCCGTAGGCCCGAACTGGCCTAGGGCTCCCCGACAGCTCGCGCGGCGCGGTGTGAGGCCGCCCCGTCCCGCACCGCGCCGCGCGAGCGCCTCCCGAACGCGGGTTCGAGACTCATTCCGGTTGGTGCAGGCCGACCGTCACCCCAGCCGCCAGCACCCCTGCGTTGGGCAGCAACAAGGTTCCATTGTCGGCAGCCAAGGTCACGTAGGTCAGCCCCAGTGCCCGCACCCGGCCGGTGAACGGCCCGTTCAACGCACCGGACCGCACCTCGATGGTGTCGCCCACGCGAAAGGGGTGCACCATCAGGATCATCAAGCCGGCGAACACGTTGCCCAGGGTCTGCTGGGCCGCGATACCGACGACGACACCGGTCAGCGCGCCGCCGACGACCAACTGCTGCAACGGAATCGCCAACACGCTCAACGCCGTCAACACCACGACGCAGTAGCCGACGGCCGAGATGACCACGGCCAGGACCGACCCCGCCGACCCCAGGCCGCGGCGGGCCAGTCTGGCGTCGACGTAATCGGCGACCCGCCTGGTCGCCAGCACCCCGGCGATCACGAACAACAGCGCGCCGGTCAGCGAGACGGCCTTCGCGATGACCGGGTCGTGCACCGGGATCAGCCCGGCGTCCGGCGCGTTCACCACGATCAGGCAGACGACGGCCAGCACCACCCACACGAGTGGCCGGCGCAGTCGGACAGCGTTCTCCTCCGTTCGGGTCATGAAGATCGCCTACCCATGGGCCCCCGCGGCACAAACATGCCTTGCGGGTAGTGCGTTTCACAACGGGATGTCAGCTCGTCTCACGGGCCCGTCGCAGCGCCTCGGCGACCTGCGCACGGACCTTCTCCCAGTCGTCGGCCAGCGGCCGCCAGGTCACCGGCAATGAGCCGTGATCGGCCAGCCCGGCCGGGTCGAGGACGAGCACCGTCGGCCCGGCCGCCGGTCCGTGCCGGTCGAGCGTCACGTCTGCGCCTCGGCGAATTCCCGCACCAGTGCCTCGCAGAAGGCCGGCAGGTCGTCGGGGTCGCGGCTGGTGACCAAGCCGCCGTCGATGACGACTTCCTTGTCCACCACCGTGCCGCCGGCGTTGCGGATATCGGTGCGCACGCTCGGGTACGACGTCAACGTCCGGCCGCGCACCACATCGGCCTCGACCAGCAGCCACGGGCCGTGGCAGATGGCCGCGACCGGCTTGCCGGCCTCGAAGAAGTCCTGCACGAGCGACACCGCCCGGTCGTTCTGCCGCAGCTTGTCCGGATTCGTGGTGCCACCGGGCAGGATCAGCGCGTCGAAATCGTCCACGGTGGCCGTGTCCACGGTCAGGTCGACCGCGAACGTGTCGGCCGCGTTGACGTCGGCGTTCATCGCCTGGATCTCGCCGTCCTCGATGGACACCAGTTTCGCGACGCCGCCGGCCCGCTCCACGGCCGCGATGGGCTCGGTCAGCTCCACCTGCTCGACGCCGTCGGTGGCCAGTACCGCGACCGTGCGGCCGCGCAGCTGCTCGGACATCACTGCCTCTCTCGTGTTGCCGTACAGATCGGGCTCCTCCTCGGCGAGCCGCTGGTCCAGCGTCTCGCCCTCGCGTTCCTCGCGGGGCGTGGTGCCGAACCGGTCCGCGCCCGACCAGCCCTCGGGCGGCTCGACACCGGCCTCCAGCGGATCGGTGCCCAGCTCGTCCTCGTCGAGCTGCTCGCTGGTGGTCAGATCGGGGTCAGGTGGACTCGTCATGGTCACCGAGTACCCCGACAGCGGCCGTCAAACTCACCGTCGATCCGACGTTGAGTCCGGCCGTGAGGGGGTAGCCCCCGCATGAGCGCGACGCCAAGTGACGAGATGAGGAAATCCAGCCATGGCTGACACCAACTTCCGGCGTGAGCTCGGCCAGCAGCTGCGGGTCGACTCGGTCCGGCTGGCCGCCGAGGCCGGCTCGGGGCACCCGACGTCGTCGATGTCCGCGGCGGACCTGATGGCGGTGCTGCTGGACGGCCACCTGCGCCTGGACTACGACAATCCGCACGCTCCGGACAACGACCACCTGATCTTCTCCAAGGGCCACGCGTCGCCGCTGTACTACAGCATGCTCAAGGCGGCGGGGGCGATCGACGTCGAGGAGTTCGCGACGTACCGGCAGCTCGGCAGCCGGCTGGAGGGCCATCCGACGCCGCGGATCCCGCCGACCGATGTCGCCACCGGTTCACTGGGCCAGGGTCTGCCGGTCGGTGTCGGCATCGCGCTGGCCGCGCAACGGCTCGACCGCCTGCCGTACCGGGTGTGGGTGCTGTGCGGGGATTCGGAGATGGCCGAGGGGTCCATGTGGGAGGCGTTCGAGCACGCCGCCCACTACGGACTGTCCAATTTGGTCGCCATCGTCGACGTGAACCGGCTGGGGCAGACCACCGAGACCATGCTCGGCTGGGACGTCGAGACCTACGCCGCCCGCGCGCGGGCCTTCGGCTGGCACGCGATCACCTTGGACGGGCACGACGTCGAGGCCATCGAGGTCGCCTACGCCGCGGCCGAGATGACCGACCGGCCGACGGTGTTGTTCGCCCGTACCAAGAAGGGCAAGGGCGTGGCGGCGGTCGAGGATCTCCCCGGCAAGCACGGCAAGCCGTTGGACGATCCCGAGGCCGCCATCGCCGAGCTCGGCGGCATCCGGGACCTCAGCGTGTCGGTGGCCAAGCCTGAATCGGGCTCACCGCATACGTTTGCCGTGCCGGGTGGCTCGCTTCCCGTGTGGGACACCGGCTCTCACGTCGCGACCAGGTTGGCCTACGGCCAGGCGCTGGCCGCCTTGGGCTCTCTCCGTGGCGACGTGGTCGCCTTGGACGGCGAGGTGTCGAATTCCACCCACAGCGAGGAGTTCGCGCACGCGCATCCCGACCGCTACTTCGAGATGTACATCGCCGAGCAGCAGCTGATCGCCGCCGCCGTCGGCATGCAGGCTCGCGGCTGGGTCCCGTTCGCCTCGACCTTCGCCGCGTTCTTCTCCCGGGCCTACGACTTCATCCGCATGGCCGCCATCTCCTCGGCCGACCTGCGCCTTTCCGGCTCCCACGCCGGTGTCTCCATCGGTCCCGACGGCCCGTCCCAGATGGCCCTGGAGGACATGGCTTCGCTGCGCGCCGTGCACGGCAGCGCCGTGCTCCATCCCTCCGACGCCAACCAGACCGCCCGCCTGGTCGCCGAAATGGCCTCCCGCAAGGGCATTTCCTACCTCCGCACCCTCCGCGGCAAGACCCTGGTCCGCACTTCCCCCGACGAGGACGTGCACATCGGCGGCAGCCGCACCCTTCGGTCCACTTCGGACGATCACGTCACCTTGATCGGCTGCGGCATCACCGTCGACGAGGCCGACCGTGCTGCCGAACTCCTCGCCGCCGAGGGCATCCAGGCTCGTGTCGTCGACTGCTACTCCGTCAAGCCCATCGACGCCGACACCCTCCTCGCCGCCGCCCGCGACACCCACGCCGTGGTCGTCGCCGAGGACCACTGGCCCGAAGGCGGCCTCGGCGACGCCGTCCTGGACGCCCTCGCCACCTTCGACGAGCCCGTCATCGTCCGCAAACTCGCCGTCCGCATCATGCCCACCTCCGGCACCCCCGAGGAGCTGCTCCGCGCCGCCGCCATCGACGCCGAGGCCATCGCCGCCGCCGCCCGCGAGGTCCTGGCCGCACGTCAGGCAACTGTGGGTTAGCACCGTAAATTGGGCCTGGCCGGGCCGGTACTCTGCGATACTTCCAGCGTGAAGGGTGGGAACTACGGGGCGGGTGTGCACTTCCTGCTCTCATTGATCGAACCGAGGGACGCCGCGGCGGTGCGCGACCGCCTCGGAATACTGCCTCCGAAACCGTGCACTGACGAGATCGCGGCCTACCGGCTGAACCAGTTGGACGCACCCAGGTCGGTGTGGTGGTGGCTGCTGGAACGGGACGACCCGGCCACCAACCTGCTGGTCTTCCACCAGCCCATGCCGGACGTGCTCAGGAGGGACATCCTGCGCGGCCACGCGTTCGGCCCGGCCCGCCAACCGCTCAAGATGCCGAAGACCTGCCCGGGCAGGTCCTGCACGCACCGGGAGCCGGAGATCTTCGCCGGGCCGCGCGGCCTGATCGGCGAGCTGCGTCACGCGCGGACCCTGGGCCTGGCCCGGGAGGCGGTGCAGGCCGTGGGCGTGCAGGACTGGGACACCGTGGCCGGGGCCGACCGGGTGGAGCCCCTGCCGGGCTTCACCCGATGGGCGCTGGCCGAGCGGATCGACTGCCCGCCGCAGGTGCGGGCGCAGTTCGGGTCGCACGCCAAGTTCACCAACCGGCTGCGCGGCGCGGGCATCGTCGAGCTGCGCGAATACGTCGAGCGCAGCCGGCCGCCGCAGCGGATGCTGGAAGTGCTGGAAGCCGGGGCCCAGCTGTTCCCGCAGCGGGCGGGCGAGGCGGCGGCACTGCTGGCGCCGCTGGTACGGGCCGAGCTCGGGGCCGATCCGGACGCCTGGGCGGTGCTGGCCCAGCTGCTGCCGACGTTCGCCGGCACGCTGCCGGAACTGGTGCGCACCTGCGGGGCCATCGCCCACGTGTAGGTGACGGGCGGCTGGATTCGAACCAGCGTGTCCACCATGCCGTGGTGGCGCGACTGCCCCTGCGCTACGACCCGTCGGACCGGATTTTACAGAGGGGGAAATGGAGCACCGCAAGCGATTGCCGGTCGTCGACCTGACCGATCGCCGGGCGCTGGCCGACTGGCGGCCGGCCGCGCCCGAGGTGATCGCCGAGGCGCAGCGCCTCAAAGAGGCCGCGCTGCTGGACTTCGGGCTCACCGAGTCGGTGGTCGGCTCGTGGCTGTTCGCCAAGTGCCGGCACCAGATCGCCACCACGGCGATCGACACCGCCGCGGTCGTTGCCTCCGGCGACGGCACCTGCCTGCTGCTGTTCAACCCGGACTTCTTCGTCGGCATCGGGTTGGACGGCGTCAAGTTCGTGCTGTTCCACGAGGCCCGACACCTGGTGCACCGGCACCTGTTCGCCGATCAGGAACTCCGCGACGACCCGGTGTTCACGCTGGCCGCCGAGGTGGCGATCAACCACGTCGGTCTGATCCGGCTCAAGCAGGGACTGCCGGTGCTGGACGGCAAGCCGATCGGCATCGAGCCGGCGAAGATCCACGCGCTCTACACCGAGGACCTGACCATGAACGGGCTGCTTCCGTTGGAGTACCGGGACTTCGTCGACACCGACCTGACCGTCTACACCGAACTCAAACGCATGAAGCATCCGCCGGTGCCGCCGCTGTTGTGCGTGCACGTGACGCATCAGGTCCCGGCCGACCAGGAGACGGTCGATTCGGTGGTGTCGTCGACGTTGCTGAACTCGCTGTTAGCAGCCCGTCGTGGCAATGCCACCGCCGAGCAAGAGCTGCTGGACCTGATGGGGCGCACCGAGGACGGCGCGAGCAAGGTCTGGGGCAAGCTCGGCGCCGGCGCGTTGCGCGGCACGACCGCGAAGACCGGCAAGGTCGACTGGTGGCAGCGCTGGCTGGTCGACGTGCTCGGCTCGAAGCTGCGCGAGGGCGAACGCCTGGTGTACCCGAAAAAGCGCGGCGCCGTGTTGGCCGTGCTCGGCCATGAGCCGATGCTGTCCCGCAGCGGACCCGTGCGGGACAAGGTGTTGGTCATCGCCTACGACACCTCCGGCTCCATGCCGCAGGGCGTGGTGGACTGGATGATCGAGCTGGTCGGCGGCATCGACGGCGTGCAGGCGCACTGGTTGTCGTTCGACGGCGTGGTGATGCCGTTCCAGCCCGGCGAGCGGGTGCTCGGCGGTGGCGGGACGAGCTTCCAGAACGTGGTCGACTACGTCGAGGGAAAGTCCACAGTAGACGGCAAGCACTTCGAGGAGCGCCCGGACGCCGTGATCATGTTGACCGACGGCATCGCGCCACACGTGACGCCGGCCGAGCCGGACAAGTGGATCTGGCTGATCACCGAGGGCGGCGACGACTGGCCCGACTCGCACACCCCACCCATGGCCTGCCACCGCGTGCGGCCCGTGACCGGAAGACCGAGCCGATGACGACGTCCCAGACCTGGCGGCCCAACGCGACCTACCGCACGGAGCCCAAGGGCGGCTCCCGGCTGGCCTCGTTCATCGACGCGATGATCGACATCGGCCAGACCGGGCAGGTCTTCGGCCCGCACGGCATCGGCAAGACCGCCACCTTCTTCTCGCACCTCAAGCAGTCCTATCCGGACACCGCGCTGGTGTTCGTGCCCGCGGCCAATCTCACGCCGGACGACCTGCTGATCAACGCACCGGTGCGGGAGGACGGCGAGCTCGTGCTGCGGCAGCTGGTGATGAGCCAGCTGCGCCCGGGCAAGCCGTTCGTGCTGCTGATCGACGACTCGCTGCAGGCCGGCGAGACGATCCAGTCGCAGCTCATGCAGATCGCCTGCAACTGGACGCTGGGTGAGCACGATCTGCGCCGGCTGGGCTGCGTCGGCGTGTTCCTGACCGACAACGAGTCGTTGGCCGAGACCTCGGCCCGGCGCAGCGACTTGGCCATCCTCGACCGCATGGTCACCGTGCGGATGACCGCGAACGACACCGCCTGGCGCACGACGTTGGCGGCCCGCCACCGCGACTGGAACCTCCAGCCGTTCTTCGACGTGTGGCACTCGCTCGGCCCGGATCTCCGGGAGTTGTTGTCCCCCAGGACGATGGAGCACATCCTGGCCAACGCGCGCGAGGGGTTCCCGCTGCGCTGGGCGCTGCCGCTGGTCAACGGCGAGCGGCTGCGGCTGGCCGAGACGCGCGGTCAGAAGAGCATCGACCGGACGAAGGAGATCCTCGACCGGTTGGCCACCGCCCTCGGCGTTCGAAATCCTGCTACGGTCCCGGATCCGGTGCGGCAGGTGCTGCGGGCCGCGCTGCGCAACCGTTGGTGCGTGCTCCTTCAGGGTCCGCCCGGCTGCGGCAAGACCGAGCTGGTGCGTGCGACGATCCGGGCCGACCTGGGCCACGAGCCGCTGTACTTCTCTTTGCCTGTCACCAATGTCGAGGACCTGTGCGTGCCGTTGCCGACCTCCGACGGCACGTTGGAGAACCTGCTGTCGCGGCCGTTCACCGGCGACGAGCCGAAGGCGATCGTGTGGGACGAGTACAACCGGCCCAAGGACAAGGCGGCCTTCGCCCGGCTGATGGAGATCACCCAGGAGTGGTCGCTGGCCGGCCAACCGATCCGCGGACTGCGGGCCCAGGTGGCGATCCAGAATCCGCCCTACCACCTCGGCCGCAAGCTTCTGGTGTCCCGTAACAACATCGCGCAGGCCACCCGGTTCACCGTGTCGCTCCAGGTCGAGCCGGGCGACATCCCGGCCAACGAGTGGCTGATCGCCAAGTACGGCAGCGTCGCCGAAACCGTGCTGGAGTGGTGGAAGCACGACATCGACGACGAGGGCCGGGAGTGGATCACCAAGCGCACGCTGGAGCGGTTCGTCAAACTGCACCGCCGCGGCCTGCCCTTGGAACTGGCCACGATCTACCTCGGCGACGGCGAGTACGCCCCCGTGCCGCTCACCGCGCTCATCGATCGCTTGGCCAACCGCCAGGTCACCGGCCTCGCCGAGATCGCCGCCGACGTGCGCCACTGGGAATCCCGGCTGCGGGCCGAGTCCGCGTCGCCCGAGGGCGGCGACGGCGGCGACATCGTGCACCAGGTGCTGGCCAACGCCGAGCTGTCCCAGCTGCGCCGGCACAGCAAGGTCGTCACGCGCCTGGTCGCCCTGCTGCCGCCCAAGCTCCGCGCCACCTACCTGGTCGGCGTCGCCGAAGACCGCCAGCGCTTCTGGATCGAGGTCTTCGCGAAGATGCCGCGCTGATGTTTGGAAAGGACCATTCCTGGCGTTGAACGTGAGGATCGGTCCTTTGATCTTGACAATGCTAGGCCGGCGGGGGTTGGCGGTGTACGCTGCGCACCGCCGCCACGTCGGCCGGCACGGGCGGGTGCCGGGGAATCTCGGCGCTGAGCGCGTCGAGCCGGCGCTTGATGCTGGTGGCGATGCCCTTGCCCAGTAAGAAACGGGTGGGTGTCGCCGCCTGCCGCGCGCCGTCCAGCAGCCAGTGAGCGTGTTCGCTGGCGAGGCCGGTGTTGGTCAGCACAAGATGCCGCAGCCGGTGCGGCTGCGCCGCGAGCCCGCCGGCGATGGTCCTCATTGCCGCACCGTCCAGCAGATTGTCCTTGGCCCCGAGGGCTTTCGCGGCCTTGACCCGGCCGAGGTCGCAGACCTCGACGCCGGCCCGGGCCGCGGCGATCACCAGTCCGGCCGCGGCCTGCGGGCCGATGCCGTTGCTGGCCAAGGAGATTCGGCGCAGCCGACCGGCCTTGACCGCCGACGCGATGGTGTTCGCACCCTCGTCGCCGAGCTGGGCGGCGGACACGTACAACTCGCTCACGGCGTCGGCGGCCAGTAGCGCGGCCAGGTGTACCGCGCCGGCCGGGCCGATCGGATTGCCGCCCAGATAAAGCCTTTCGATCCGACGGCCAGCCGTCTGTGCGGCGATGACGGCCGTCACCACCCGGCCGACAGCATCGGCGTCAAGTCCGGCCTGAACGAGGTCGATGGTCCGCAGCGACCGGGCCGACTCGATGATCGCTGCCGCCGCGTCCCCGTCACCGATGGGATTTCGCTTGAGCCAGATACCGGTCACCGCGCTGGCCTGCGGCGACATCCGCAGATTGTCGGCGATGCGACACACACCGCCGGCCGTGATTCCGTTGCAGCCCAGGTAGAGCGTCTCCACTTCGCGCTGCACCGCAGCTGCCGCCACCTCCGCCGCGCCGTCGCCGAGCTCGTCCGTGCCGAGCAGCAGATGCCTGACCACGCCAGGCCGCAACGACTCCGCCACCAGCGCCGCACCGTCCGGCCCGATGGCCGACTTGCACAGGTCAAGCCGGCCGTCGGGCAACGCCGTCCCGGTCGGGAAGTCCACTCGCTCGCCGGCGGTCGTGCCGGTGCGCAGCCACGCCAGCAACGGCTCGAGCTCGCTCACCACGCCGCCTCCCGATAGTCCTTGAGGAACACGCCGGCGACCGGCGAACCGTGTTCTCCACGGACGATCGGGTCGTACACCCGGGCGGCACCGTCCACAATGTCCAGTGTGGTGCGGAAGCCGTCCTCGGCCAGCCGGGCCTTCTTGGGCGCGGGGTTCTCGTCGGTGATCCAGCCGGTGTCGACCGAGCACATGTAGACGCCCTTGGCGGCCAGCTCGGGCCCGCTGGTCCGGGTCAGCATGTTCAGGGC
>DATJJB010000492.1:0-33283 GCA_035492655.1 Kutzneria sp.
CGTCAAGGCCGTCACCGATCCGCTGTTCCTGCGCGGGGTTCTCCGCGTGGCCACGTTCTTCGTGGTGCAGGTGCCGGTGATGCTGGTGCTGGCGCTGGTGTTCGCGCTCGCGCTGGACAGCGGGCTGATGCGGCTGGCCCGGGTGGTGCGGCTGGGCATCTTCGTGCCGTACGCGGTGCCGAGCGTGGTCGCCGCGCTGATGTGGGGCTACCTCTACGGACCGGACTACGGCCCGTTCGCCCAGCTGGGCCGGCTGCTGCACCTGTCGGCGCCGAACTTCCTCGGCGACAGCTGGATGTTGGGCAGCCTGGCCAACGTCGTCACGTGGGAGTTCGTCGGCTACAACATGATCATCCTGTACGCCGCGCTGCGCACCATCTCGCCCGAGCTGTACGAGGCGGCCGCGGTCGACGGCGCGGGAGCCTGGCGGATCGCCTGGTCGGTCAAGCTTCCCGCGCTGCGGCCGGCGCTGGTGCTGACGCTGCTGTTCTCGGTGATCGGCAGCTTCCAGCTGTTCAACGAGCCGAAACTGTTGCAGCCACTGGCTCCTTCGGTGATCGACAGCGGCTACACGGCCAACCTCTACGCCTACTCGCTCGCGTTCACCGGCCAGCAGGCCAACTACGCGGCCACCGTGTCCTTCCTGCTGGGCCTGGTCATCGTGGCGGTGTCGTACGGCTTCCTGCTGGCCTCGAACCGTAGGAGGGCAGTGTGACCGCCACCCTCTCCGCCCCGCCGCGCACTTCGGTCGACATCCCGGTGCCGACGCGCGGCCGGAGCCGCCGCAGCACGCCGCTGACCATCGCGATGGTCGCGGCGCTGGCCTACTTCCTGCTGCCGCTGGTCTGGCTGCTCATCTCGTCGACGAAGAACACCCAGGACCTGTTCACCACCTTCGGGCTCTGGTTCTCCCGGTCCCCGCAGCTGCTGGCCAACGTCGAAGCGACGGTGACCCACGACGGCGGCGTGTTCCTGCGCTGGCTGCTGAACACCTTGCTGTACGCGGGTGTGAGCGCCGTCGGCGCCGCGTTGTTGGCCGCCGCGGCGGGTTACGGCTTCGCCAAGTTCCGCTTCCGTGGCCAGGGCGCGTGGTTCAACCTGGTCGTCGGCGCGGTCATGGTGCCGACCACCGCGCTGGCCATCCCGACGTACCTGCTGTTCGCGCAGGTCGGCCTGGTCGACACGCCGTGGGCGGTGATCCTGCCCTCGCTGGTCAACCCGTTCGGCCTGTTCCTGATGCGGGTCTACGCGCAGGACGCGGTGCCCGACCACGTGATCGAGGCGGCCCGCATCGACGGCGCGGGGGAGTGGCGGATCTTCGCGCAGATCGCGTTGCGGCTGCTGGCGCCCGGACTCGTCACGGTCGTGCTGTTCACGCTGGTCGCCACGTGGAACAACTACTTCCTGCCGCTGATCATGCTCAACGACCCGAAGCTGTACCCGGTGACGGTGGGGCTGGCCTCCTGGGCGGCCCAGGCGCAGAACGGCGGGGCCGGCGCCAGCGGCGAGATGCTGCCGCTGGTGGTCACCGGATCCCTGCTGTCGATCGTGCCCCTCGTCGTCGCTTTCCTGTTGCTGCAACGGTACTGGCAGAGCGGCCTGGCCGCCGGCAGCGTCAAGCAGTGACTCACCCACTGGGAGGTTCAGCCATGGCGGTGCTACCCGCCCGCGTCCTGTTCGGGGCCGCGTACTACCACGAGTACCAGCCGACCGACCGGCTCAAGAAGGACCTCGACCTGATGGTCGAGGCCCGGTTCAGCGTGATCAGGGTCGGCGAGTCGGTGTGGTCCACCTGGGAGCCGGAGAACGGCCGGTTCGACCTCGACTGGCTCCAGCCGGTGCTCGACGGCGCCCACGAACGCGGCATCTCCGTCATCCTGGGCACGCCGACCTACGCCGTGCCGCCGTGGCTGGCCCGGCAGTACCCCGAGATCGCCGGCGAGCGGACCACCGGGCAGCGCATCGGCTGGGGCGCGCGGCAGGAGGTGGACTTCACCCACCCGGCGTTCCGGTTCCACGCCGAGCGGGTGGTCCGCCAGATCCTCGGCCGGCACGCCTCGCATCCGGCCGTCATCGGGTTCCAGGTGGACAACGAGCCCGGTCCCGAGCTGCTGCACAACCACGGCGTGTTCCAACGGTTCGTCGACCACCTGCGGGACACCTACGGCGATGTCGAGACGCTCAACCGGGAGTGGGGCCTGGTCTACTGGTCGCACCGGCTGTCCACCTGGGCCGACCTGTGGACGCCGGACAACAATGCCCAGCCGCAGTACGACGTGGCGTGGCGGGCCTTCCAGGCCGCTCAGGTGAACGAGTTCATCGGCTGGCAGGCCGACATCGTGCGCGAGTTCGCCCGCCCCGAGCAGTTCGTCACCACCTGCATCTCCTACACCCGGCGGGCCGTCGAGGACGACCAGCTGACCGACCGGCTGGACGTCACGGCCGGCAACCCGTACTACGACATGCAGGACGGGCTCGAACTGCCCGATTCCACCCCCGACGGCCACGAGCACAACTGGCGCACCGCCGGGGTGTGGTCGTTGTACGAGACCGCCGACCAGATGTTCTCCTCACGCCAGGAACCGTTCCTGGTCACCGAGACCAACGCCGGCAACATCGGCGCCCCATGGGACAACCGGCCGGCCTACGACGGCCAGTGGCGGCAGGCGGCGTGGGCGCTGGTGTCCCGCGGCGCGCGGATGATCGAGTACTGGCACTGGCACACGCTGCACTTCGGCACCGAGACGTACTGGGGCGGTGTCCTGCCGCACAGCGGCCTGCCCGGCCGCACCTACGCCGAGCTGGCCCGGCTGGGTGCCGAGTTCGAGGCGGCCGGCGCGCTGGTCGCCGGCATCGAGCCGGACGCCGACCTCACGATGGTCTACTCCACGGCCAGCAAATGGCTCATGGAGAAGTACCCGCCTCTGCCCACAGCGGACGGTGGCCCGGATTCCACCGCGTACCACCGGTTCTTCGACCCGTTCTACCGCGGCGCGTTCGACGCCGGCCGGCAGGTGCGGATCGTGCATGCCCGGCAGTTGCCCGATCTCAGCCCGGAACACCATCCGGTGCTGGTCGTTCCCGCGCTGTACGTCGTCGACGACGCCACCATCGACTGGCTCGAGTCCTACGCGCACGCGGGCGGACATCTCGTCCTGGGTACGCGGACGGCCTACGCCGACCACGAGGCGCGTGCGCGCAACGAGGTCGCGCCGGCCCGCCTGGTCGAGGCCGCGGGCGTGCACTACGACGAGTTCAGCAACCTCACCCGTGACATTCCCGTACGTGGCACCGGGATGGACCTGCCCGACGGTGCGACCGCCACCAAGTGGATCGACGGTCTCAACGCCACCGACGCCGATGTCCTCGTCGAGTACGACCACCCGCACTTCGGGCGGTGGCCGGCAATCACCACTCGCCGGCACGGCGAAGGCCGCGTCACCTACGTCGGCACCGTGCCCGATCGCAAGCTGGCCGGCGCGCTGGCGGCCTGGCTGACGCCGGCGCCGTGCAGCGGCTGGCTCGCTCTCCCCGAGTCCGTGACGGTGTCGACCGGGACCTCCCCGGACGGCCGGCGCGTCCACGTGGTGCACAACTGGAGCTGGTCGCCGACCGGCGCCACGGTGCCGGTGGACCTGTCGGATGCCTTCGACGGCACCGTTTTCCGCACCGGCCAGGCAATACGCCTCGGCGCGTGGGACGTTCGTGTTCTCGTCGGCGCGGCCCCTACGACGAAGTAGAGAGGCATCGATGTTCCCTGCCAACAGATCCGTCCGGGTGGCGCTGCTGACCGCCGCCGCCCTGGTGCTCGCCGTCTGCGCGCCCGCGCAGGCCCAGACCAGCTCAGTGCAGACCGTGTTCACACCGACCGCGGCCGCCGGCTACGTCAACCCCGGCGTGATGTACGCCCGCGCGCTCACCCTGCAACACAACGGTTCCGCCAACGGCACCATGCTGAGCACGTTCGAGGTGTACACCAACTCGACACCGTACTTCCCGGTGTACCAGAGCACCGACGGTGGGCACAGCTGGTCCTACCTGTCCCGGGTCACCGACACCGTCAACGGCTTCGGGATGCGGTGGAACCCGCAGATCTACGAACTGCCGGCGGCGCTGGGCAAGCTGCCGGCCGGCACCCTGCTGGCATCCGGGCTGTCGGTGCCGGCCGACCGCTCGTCGACCGAGATCCTGTTGTACGCCAGCACGGATCGCGGGAAGTCGTGGAAGTTGCTGAGCTCGGTGGCCAAGGGTGGCCCGGCGTGGGTGAACGACCCCAACACGCCGATCTGGGAACCGTTCCTGCTGATGACCAACGGCAGGCTCATCGTCTACTACTCCGACCAGCGGCAGAACTCCGTGCACTCGCAGAAACTCGTGCACCAGACCAGCACGGACGGCGTGCACTGGCGGCCGGTCGTCGACGATGTCGCCTACGCCGCGCAGAGTGCCCGGCCCGGCATGGCCACCGTCGCGCCGATCGGCGGCGGCCGCTGGATCATGACCTACGAGTACTGCGGCGCCCCGGCCGGCAGCTGCCCGGCGTACTACCGGATCGCCACCGACCCGGAGAAGTTCGCCGCCGCCGACGATCACCAGATCGTGCTCGACGACGGCAGCAAGCCGTGTTGCCAGCCGTACGTCGTCTGGACGCCCAGCGGCGGTCCGAACGGCACCATCGTCGTCACCACCGGCGGCCAGACCGCGCTGTCGATCAACACCGCCGGCGGCGACCCGACCGCCTGGCGCTCGCAGGCCTCCAACGCCCCCGGCGGCTACAGCCGCTCGCTGATGCTCATGCCCGACGGCAACACCGTCATGACACTGACCGGCGGCTACCACGACAGCAATTACCTCAACCAGGTGCAGTACGCGTTCGACCACATCGCACCGGGCATCTCCTCCGGCGCGACCTACACCCTGACCAACGGCCGCACCACGCTGACCTCGCCGATCACCCGTCAATCCGACGGCTACTTCCGGCTCAAGGACGCGCAGGAGTGGTCGATCGTCCAGCAGACCGACGGCAGCTACACGCTGACCAGCCGGAGCAACGGCGACAGCTCTCCACAGTGGACACTCACCCAGACCGCGCTGCCCGATCTGACCACCGGTGACTTCACCCTGCAGAACGACTTCGGCAAGTACCTGGAGATCCCGGGCGGTTCCACCGCGGCCGGCACGCAGGCCGACCAGTGGTGGTACGCCAACCAGCCCTGGCACCTGTGGCACTTCGCCGCGGCGGCCGGCGGCTACCGGATCGTCAACGCCCAGTCCGGGCTCGCGCTCACCGACAACGGCTCCATCACGCAGACCGCGGCCGGCGGTGACGACCAGGTGTGGACACTCGTCCCGCACGGCAGCCGGTACCTGGTCAAGAACGTCAGCACCGGGAAGTTCCTGACCATCGCCAAGAGCGTGCCGACCGATCTGGCCAAGGCGTTGTCCTGGAACGAGATCGACACGCCGGACCAGTACTGGACGGTCCGTCGGATCAACAACTGAGGAATGCTCGGGTGGCGGCGGGTCGCCGTCACCCGATGTTCATTTGCCGGCAGGAGAGGACAGCGTACCGTGGGGCGATGAACACGGGAGATGTCACGCGGACAGCGCTGGCGGCCATCCGCGTCTTCAACGGCGCGGTCGGACTGTTCGCGGCCCAACGGATGGCCGCCCAACTCGGCGGTGAACTGGGCGACGACAAGAGATTCGTCTATCCGGCGCGAATGTTCGGCGTCCGCACGATCGTGCTCGGCGTCGATCTGCTGACCCTGCGGGCGAACGACCCGGGGGCGCGCCGGGTGCTGCAACAGGCTGTGCTGATCCACGCGTCCGACACGGCCTCGGCGGCCTACGCCGGGTGGCGGGGCGAGCTGCCGGCCAAGGCCGCGAAGTTCACCACGGCGGTGTCCGCGGTCAACACCGCACTGGCGATCGTCTCGCTGGCCACCTATCGACGGCAGTGACCGAATGCCGGAACTCGCCCGGTGTCATTCCTGTGTGGCGGGTGAAGAACTTGCCGAAGTTGGTGGGTTCGCTGAACCCGAGTCGCCGGGCGATGACGGCCACCGGCTCGTCGGTGTGCGCGAGCAGTCGGCGGGCCTCCAACGCCACCCGCTCGTCGATGACGTGCTTGACCGGTTGTCCGGTGGCGGCCAGGCAGGCGCGGGTGAGGGTGCGGACAGTGTACCCGAGCCGCTGGGCGTAGTCCTCGGCGCGGCGAGTCGTCCGGTACGAGCGCGCCAGCTCGGCCCGGAACCGGGCGTACGGCTCGCCGCCGGCGTGCGGATCGCCGTCCTGGTCCGGCCGGGGCAGCCGGTCGATCTGGAGCAGCAGTGCGGCCAGCAGGAACTGGAGGATCTCCGTCGAGATCGGGCCGTCGGCGCGGGTGAACTCGGCGCGTAGCTGGTCGAGCAGCGTGGCGACGAGCGCGTAGTCGGGACCGGCGCCGAGCTGCCAGCAGACCGGGCCGGACCAGTCGGCGACCAGGTGGTCCGCGCCGCTGAAGCGGGCCGGGAAGGCCGACGTGAACAGCACATGCGGGCCGTTCATCGTCCCCGACCAGTCGTAGCGCTGCACCTGGCCCGGCCGGATCCACAGCAGCGTGCCGGGGCGGCAGGGGTAGGTGGTGAAGTCGGCGGCCCGGTCGCCGTGGCCGTCGGTGACGAGGTTGATGGTGTGGAAGTCCGTGCGGTGCACGGCATCGGGCAGCGTCATCCGGCCGCGCAGGGTGGCCAGGTCGGTGATCTCGAAGCCGGCGCCGCCCGTGTCGGGCGGGTTGAAGCCGTACTCCGGGATCGACACCACATCGCTCCTGTCCGATTTTGACCACGGCAGGTCGCCAGCGTACCTCGTCTACCAGGGTGTTCGGGACGAGAGTGTGGCCGACACACCCCGTTCGACCACAGGGAGCACCTGATGTCCGGCACCATCACCGTCCTCGACCGGGGCCCGGTCCGCATCCACACCTACGTCGCCCCCGACGACAGCGTGCACGTCACCACGCACCTGATCGAGACCCCGAACCGGATCATCGCGGTCGACGGGCAGTTCCTGGCGGGCTACGCCGACGAGGTGGTGTCGTACGCGCGGAGTCTCGGCAAGCCGCTGGACCGGCTGATCGTCACGCACGCCCACCCGGACCACTACTACGGCGCGGCCCGCTTCGGCGCGCCGATCCACGCCCTGGCCGCCGTGCGGGACCAGATCGCTGCGCTGGGGGACGCCCAGGACCCGACCGGTGCGCCCGTGCTGGCCGCCGACGTCACGCCCACGGTCGAGGTGGTGCCGGGCACCGAGGTGGTCGACGGGATCCCGTTCGTGTTCGAGGCCTACGCCGGCGGCGAGGCCGCCGACGAGCTGGTGATCAAGCTGCCGGCGCAGCGGGTGCTGGTCGCGCAGGATCTGGTCTATCACGACATTCACCTGTTCCTGGGCAACAACGACATCGCCGGCTGGCGGCAGGCACTGGACAAGCTGGCCGCCGACGGTCCCTACGACGTCGTGCTGGCCGGGCACGGCGCGCCGGCCGGTCCCGAGGTGTTCGCGGAATTGCGGCAATACCTGGACGATGCCGGCGTGCTGCTGGTCGACGACGGCGAGGCCTACAAGAAGGCGATCGTCGGCCGCTACCCGAACCACGGCGGCCCGCTGCTGATCGACATCGCCAACGGGTATCTGTTCGGCACCGCCCATTCGTGAATCATCGAACGCGAGTTCTCTTCGTGTTGTCATGAATTTCGGGTTACATGCTTGAGGCGCGCGAATTCCGGTGGCTATGGTCCACCTGCTTCACCGTGGTGGTGTCGAATGAATCGAAAACGCCATAATCGTCTCCTGAGCACTCCTCACGTATGGAGCCCTGCATGAGTGATCTCCGTTTCACCGTTCTCGACCTCGATTTCCCGGTCGGGTCGAAGAACAAGACCGCCACCCTGGTGACCGGCGAACACGACGCGCTGCTGGTGGACGCCGGCTTCACCCGGGCCGACGGGCACCGGATCGTCGCCGCCGTGCTGGACTCCGGCCGAAGACTCGTGGCGGTGTTCGTCAGCCACGGCGACCCGGACTTCTACTTCGGCGCCGAGGTGATCGCCGACGCGTTCCCGGGCGTGGCGTTCGTCGCGACACCGCAGGTCATCGAGCACATCGAGCAGTCATACGTCGGCAAGCTCAAGGCGTGGGAGACGCTGGGCCCGAACCGGCCGACGCGGCTGGTCGAGCTGACGCCGTTGTACGGCGACCTGGTGCTGGAGGGTCGGGTCTTCGAACTGCGCGGCGGGATCGACCGGCTGCCGGACCGGCACTACCTCTGGCAGCCCGAACAACGGGTGATTCTCGGTGGCGTGCTGATATTCGCATGGGAGCACGTGTGGTTGGCCGACACGCCCAAACTGTGCCAGCGGGCGGCATGGGACGAGCTGCTGGAGGAAATGGAGTCCCTGCGGCCGGAACTGGTCGTGGCCGGGCATCGACTACCGAGCGCGCCGGCCGATGTCAGGGCCATCGCCGGCACCCGTGAGTACCTGCTGGCGTTCGAGGAGGAACTGGCCGGGGCCGCCGACGGCGCGGCGCTGACCGACGCGCTGCTGGAACGCTTTCCCGACCACGGCATGGTGATCGCGGCGCAGATCGGCGCCAAGGTCGCCAAGGGCGAGATGATCTGGGCATGAGCGAGCACACGCTGGCCGCGGTCGTGCGGCGGCAGTACCTGGCCGCCGCGGCCGGCGACCTGGAAGCGTTGCGGGCCACGCTCGCCCCGGATGTCGAGTGGACGGAGATGGCCGGGTTCCCGCTGGCCGGCACCTATCGCACGCCGGAGGAGGTCACGGCCAATGTGATCGCGAAGCTTGCGCGGGACTGGACGGACTGGACGGCGCACGACGACAGCTACGTGGTCGACGGCGAGAACGTCGTGGTGCTGGCCCGATACACCGCGGTCAACAAGGCCACCGGCAAGCCGCTGAACGTCCGGGTGGCTCACCACTTCGTCGTCCGTGGCGGACTCATCGTCCGGTTCGAACAGTTCGTCGACACCGCCCTGGTGCGGGCGGCCATGGCGGCCTGACCGGGGTGGGGCCGGGAATCCTGCACCAGATTCCCGGCCCCGTTTCGTCGACCCGAACCCGCCGCCGGGCCGACGAGTCAGGAGACGGCGATGACCGCGTTGTGGTCGCCGCCGGGCGTGACGCTGACGGTGAACAGATGGGTGGCAGCGTTGTAGGACACCGCGCCGGCGCTGCCGTCGGTCGCCGTCACCTGCGGGGCCGACGGGGCGTAGCCGTGCAGGGTGACCGACTTCTCGCTGGCCGCGAACGCGACCGTGGCGTGCACCGTGCCGTTGTCGGACAGCTGCGAGATCCGTTTGCCGCCCAGTGACACGAACTTGCCGGCGTCACCGAGGAAGGCGATCCCGGACTGGCCGACCGGTGCGACCACGTAGTACGAGCCGGAGTTGACCGTGTCGGTGAAGGTGCTGCCTGCCGGCACCACCTTGCCGGCGCCGGTGAAGTAGTTGTACACGTAGGCGTCGCCGGTCACGCCGACGCTGTTCGGGCTGAAGCTGACCGACTGGGAGCCGTTGTTGCGGGCGTAGGCGAAGACGTAGCCGTCGCGCAGTCCATTGTGGTCGGTGTAGGTGCCGGCCACCATCGGCGCGCTCGAGTTCTGGGCCACCGCCGGGTACACGGAGTCCAGCGGCACCAGCGAGGCGTCCGGCTTGACGATCACGCCGTCCCCGCGCACCGACTTGGCCAGGTTCGACACGCTCTGCTTGCCGATCGCGTCACCGACGCCGACCATGCCGCCGGACAGCGTGGACAGCACCAGGTTGCTGGTCTCGGTGCTCATGAACACGTCGGTCCACGGCCATTCGCCGAGCGCGCTGGCCATCCGCGAGTCGAACAGGAACGTGTCCCACTTGCTGCGGTCGAAGCGGTCCAGGCTGACCCGGGTGGTCTGCAGGTTCTGGTACTGCGTGCTCTGCAGGTTGTTCCACGGCAACGCCATGCAGTACTGGAGGGTGACGTTGTTCGCCGCCGCCGAGTGGGCCATGGTGCCCAGGAAGGCGTTGGGATCGCTGAGGTTGTAGTGCGGCTGCGCGTTGGCCGACAGCCAGTCCTGCTCGTAGGTGACGACGCCCGAACTGGCCAGGTAGTTCATGGTGCTGTTCCAGAAGTTCGGGTCCGTGATCACGTCACCGGACATCGAGTACTGGCCGTGGTACGGGCTGGCCGGGTCGATCCACCGGGCGTGCGTGATCAGCGGAAGGTTGACCTGCTTCTGGAACGCGGCGAGCCCACCCGGGAACAGATCCGGCGCCGCGCGGTAGGTGTACTCGCCCCCGCGGTCGGATCCGTTGCCCTGCCAGCTGTTCGACGACCCCTTCGGGTACCACCAGCTGTCGAGCTGCATGTAGCCCAACGGAATCCCGCGTGACGCGTAGTCCTGGGCGACGGCGGTCAGCGTGCCGGCATACCCCTTGGAGGTGTCGTACTTGTAGTAGTAGGTGGCGCCGTTGTCCGTCCAGTAGCCCAGCTTGTTGAGCGTGGCGTTGGCGTCATTGGGTATCGGGTGCTTGCCACCCAGCGCCATCAGCGCCGAACCCCAAGCGTCGTAGGTGTTGTTGACGCTGCTGCCCAGTGCCAGCACCGTGCGGTGGGTGAAGTTGGCCGGCAGCGTCGACACACCGGACACGATGCCGGCGGACAGGGTGTTGGTGCTGCTGCGAGTCAGGTTCGCCACCGCGAAGTTGTCCGCGGCCGACATCAGGTAGCCGTGGTTCTGCGCGTCGAACGTCAGCAGCGGGCTGTCATGGGCCACCGAGCCGTTGAACTGGTACGGAGACCAGGCCGCGTCCTGAAAGGACTCGTGGTAGGGCAGCGCGGGTGCGGCCAGCGCCGGGAACGGCGTGCCGGAGTTGGCCGCCGAGGCCAGGTTGGTGGCACTGAACAGCACCACCGGGGTGTTCTGGTACACCCGGATGCTGGCCGTGCGGCGCACACTGTCCGTGTACGCGAAATCGATCTCCTGGTACTGGCCGACGGCGTCGCTGCCGGAAGCGTTGCTCTGGCTGGTAACCGGGTGTCCGACGCTGCCGGTGAAGGTCCAGGCGGCCGGCTGGGTGGTGTGGATCTGGTAGCTGCCGTCGGCGGCCACCGACGCGGTGATCCCGGACGCGGCGACCATGGCCGGCGGCGTCTGGGCGCTGGCCGTGCCGCCGGTGCACGCCAGGCCGGCGACGAGCAACGCCGCCACCGGTAGGGTGAGCTTGTTCATCGGGCGTCTCCGAACAGGGTGATGGGTGGCTCAGCCCGGAATCGGACCGGAGAAGGTCAGCTTCACGACGTAGGCGAGCGCGTTGAACGGCGCGGTCGCGGACGGCATCGTGAAGTGCAGGCCCGCACCGTCCTGCGTCGGCCTCGGCAGCGTGAGGTAGCTGCCGGTGACGTTGTTCAGCAGCTGGGCCGAGACCAGCGTGCCGAGGTTGAGCCGGCTCGACGTCAGCGTGCTGACGGTCATCGTCGCGCCCTGCCAGCCCAACGCCGTCGCGTACAACACCTTGCTGTCGGTGCTGCGGGTGAAGCGGATGTCCTGCGGTGTGCCGGGTTTCGGACCGGTGAACGAGCCGCCGCCCATCTTGGTCGGGCCCTCGCCGTAGGAGCTCCAGGCCCGGGTACCGTAGATCGACTCGCCGAACCGGCCGAGGTAGTCGCCGATGGTGAGCAGGATGCTCTGCTGTCCGGACGGGATGGTGCCGTCGGCCATCGGCGCGATGTTCAGGATCGTGGTGCCGCCCTTGCTGACCCGGTCGATGATCGAGTGCAGGATCGCCTTGGCCGCGTAGTAGCCGATGCCGTTGGTGTAGCACCAGCTGGAGCTGGAGATGCTGTCGTCGGTCTCCCAGTACGGGGTCAGCAGGCCGGCCGGGCCGCCGCGCTCGTAGTCGAACACCTCGCCGCGGTTGTTCAGGCCGTCCTTGTAGGTGGCCACCACGTCCTTGTTCCAGGACACGGCCTTGTTGTAGTAGTAGGAGAGGAAGTTCAGCCGCTGCGACTCGGTCACC
The DNA here is from genome assembly GCA_035492655.1 of Kutzneria sp. Classification (GTDB taxonomy): domain Bacteria; phylum Actinomycetota; class Actinomycetes; order Mycobacteriales; family Pseudonocardiaceae; genus Kutzneria. The sequence goes on from DATJJB010000492.1 coordinate 12,062, forward strand.
CGGGACAGGTCGAAGTCCTGGTAGATCAGGTCGGGCTGGTAGCCGTCGATGACCTCCCGCAGCTTGTCGTACCAGAGCTGGTTCTCCGCGGTCGTGCCGAGCTGGCCGTACAGCTTCTTGAGCGTGGTCGTGGACTGGGCGGGCACGTGGTCGTAGTAGCCGTTGAAGTGGTAGGCGTGGTGCAGGGCGCACATGAACTTCAGGCCCTGCCCGCGGATCGCCTGCCCGTGCAGCCCGACCAGGTCCAACTTGGGGCCGGTCCGCACCGAGTTCCACTCGTTGGCCTGGCTGTTCCACATCGAGTACCCGTCGTGGTGCTCGGCGACCGGGCCGGCGAACTTCGCGCCGGCCGCCTTGAACAGCTGGGCCCACGCGGTGGGATCGAACTTGCCGCCGGCCGACACCAGTTTCGGCGCGAACTGCGTGAAGCGGCCCGACTTGTCGTTGGCCCCGTTGATGAAGTTGTGGTACGGCCAGCTGGTCGGGCTGCCGTAGGTGGCGGTGTGGTGGGTGTTGCAGCTGTCGCCGGCGATGTACATCCGGCGCGGGTACCACTCGTTGCCGTAGGCCGGCACGCTGAAGACGCCCCAGTGGTAGTAGATACCGAACTTGGCGTCCTGGAACCAGGTCGGGGCCGGTGGATGCTGGTCGACCGAGGCCCAGCTCGGGGTGTAGCTGCTCGGGCCGACGGTGGCGGCGGCGTCGGGGGCGAACCGCAACAGGCCGAACGCCGAGGCCGTGCCGGCTGCGGCGAGCAGGGTGCGGCGGTTGAACCGGGGGGAGGACATGGCGGACACCTTTCGGGGGCGTGGCGTGACGGCCGCCGTCGACGGCCGTCACGCGCTCGGTCAGCGGTATCCGGCGGAGACGACGTTGGCCTGCACCGCGTTCTCGGTGGCGTCGGACGGGTAGCCGGACGTCATCACGCCCTCGTAGAAGGTGCCGGCGGAGCCATGGCTGTTGTCGCCGCCGATGCCGAGGATGATCGCGCCCTGCTTGCGCATCGGGTTGTAGCCCGACACGTTGGGCCGCTTGCCGTCGTAGAACGTCGACACGCCACCGGACTGCGCGTTGCCGCCGCGGATGGCCCAGTGGTTGGCCCCGCCCTTGACGATGGCGGTCAGGTAGCGGTTGCTTATCGTCGGGTCGTTGGCGTTGTAGTGCTGGTTCACGCCGGAGAACAGGCCGTTCTCCAGGTCGGCCATGATCCACGGGCCGTTGCCGGCGCCGTAGCCCCAGACCTTGATCTTCCCGAAGTAGATCGCCTCCATGGTGCCGTTGCCGTCGTCACGGGAGTTCGTCTCGGCGTTGCCGTAGTCGAAGCAGCAGCCGCCGTTGGAGTGCGTGCCGTCCAGGACGGCGTACATGCCCTCGGGCTGGTCGCCGGTGGCGATGCCGGTGGTCTTGTTGTCGCGGTAACCGGTGCCCGGCGCGACGAAGACGCCGTAGGCCTTGTGACCGCCCACGGTGGTCGGCGCCGCGGTGGCGTTCGCGAGGTTGTCGTAGCCGCCGGCCGCGGGACCCTGGAACCCGCCGGGCGGCGCCTGCGTGAGGTTGTTGCCCTTGCCCGACTGGTCGTATATCACGGTGATCAGGCAGGTCGTGTTGGCACAGAACGAATCCTGGGCGGCCGCGTTCGCGTAGCCGCCGGCCGACAGCACGCCGATGTTGGCGGTGTGGCTGTCGGAACTGCGCCGGACCTGGTACAGCGGGCCGTTGTAGGCCGAGTAGAGGGCCCTGGTGGTGCTGTGCGCGGCCACGCACGGTGTGCCGCCGGCCGCATAGATGTCGCACGGGCCGCTGCCGGCCGCGGACGCGGTCTGCGTGCCCACCACGCCCACGCCGGTGAGGGCGAGGCCGACGGCCGCGGAGGTGACCGCCAGCCTTCCGAACTTCCGCACGGAGTTGTCCCTTCTCTGCTGTGTTGTCCGTCAGCGGTAGCCGGCGGCGACGATGCTCGCCTGCACCGCGGTGTCGGTCGCGTCCGACGGATAGCCGGACACCATGGCCCCCTCGTAGAAGGTCCCCTGGCTCAGATTGGTGTTCTGCGCGCAGCAGTCGCCGCCGCTGCCGAGCACGATCGCCCCCTGCTTGCGCATGGGGTTGTAGCCTTGGGGGAGCGCGCCGTCCCACAGCGTGGTGAGGGCGCCGGCCTGCGCGCTGTTGCCCTTGAGTGCGAACCTGGTGGTGCCGTTGTTCTTCAGCATCGCCGTGACGTACTTGTCGGTGAACGCCCGCTGGTTCGGGTTCCACTTCGAGCTGCCGCCGGGGAACAAGCCGTACTCCAGGTCGGCCTGCACCCAGGGGCCGGCGCCGGTGCAGCCGCCGAACCAGCAGCTGGTGCTGAAGTTGATGGCGTCCATCGCGCCGGCCCCGTCGGCCCGGCGGTCGGTCTCGCTGTTGCCGTAGTCGAAGCAGCAGCCGTGGTTGACGTGCGTGCCACTGGTGACCATGTACTCGCCCTCGGGGGCGCTGCCCTTGGGCACGCCGGTGCTGGCGCCGTTGCGCCAGTAGCTGTTGCCCGGGTTGATGTACAGCGAATAGACCTTGTGCCCGCCGGCCGTGAGGGACTCGCGGGCCGCGGCGGCCGGAGTGTCGTGACCACCGGCGCCGCCCGGTCCCTGGTAGGCCAGGTCGTTGCCGTGGCCGGACTGGTCGTAGAGGACGGTGATCACGCAGGAAGTGCCGGCACAGAAGGCATCCTGGGCCGCGGCATCGGCGTAACCGCCTCTGGTCAGCACGCCGATGCTCGCGGTGCGGCTGTCCGAGTTGCGTCGGACCTGGTAGAGCGGCCCGTTGTAGGCCGCGTAGAGGGCCCTGGTGGTGCTGTGCGCGGCCACGCAGGGTGTGCCGCCGGCGGCGTAGATGTCGCAGGGCAGGCTGGTGGCCGCCGACGCGGCCGGGGTGGCGACGCCGGCGATGGCCAGCGCCACGGCGACGGTGAATGTCCAGAACCTGGTGCTTCGCATGACTTCCTGGCCCTTCGGTCAGCGTGTGATGCGGAACGTGACGAGGGAGCGGCCGGGCACGGTCGCGGTGAACGCGCCGCCGCTGAGCGGGATCGTGGCCTGGGCGGCGATGTTGCTGCTGCCGTTGGTCAGGTAGGGCGTCACGGTCCCGCTGGACAGTCCGGTGTTGGCCACCGTGTACGCCGCCGACGCGCTGCTGGTGCCGGAGTTCAACGCCACCACGATGACCGAGCCGTCCGGGTTCTTGTAGGCCGACACCTCGAGCCCGCCGGTGCCGCTGCTGGCCGAGATCCGGGTCGCGCCGGGGCGGATGAACCGGCTGTAGTTGGCCAGCGAGTAGTAGCGCTTGGCCGGGGTCAGCGTCGAGCCGCGCAGGCCGATCAGCGAGCTGTCGTGGCTGGTGGTGCTGATGCCCCAGAAGTAGAAGAAGGCGTTGAGGTTCGCGCCGGTGAGGCCGGCGTGCAGGTGCTGGGCCCAGGTGAAACCGTCGGCCTGGCCGCCGTCGTCCCAGGCGCCGTCCCACTGGTTGCCGTTGACCGACCACTCGGACTGCCAGACCGGCTGGCCACTGGTGTTGACGGGCGTGGTGGGCGCGCCGGAGTAGCCGTGGCTGGTGAAGACGCCGACCGACCCGCTGCCCTGCACCGCGCTGACGTAGCTGGGGAGCTGGTTGAAGCCCAGCGTGTCGCAGCAGGTGATCTTCGTCGACAAGCCGGCGGAGCGCAGCGTCGGGCCGAGCACGGACAGGAAGTCGGCCGCCTGGGCCGGCGTGAACAGCATGCTGCCGAAGCCGCCGGTGCCGGTCGCCGGCTCGTTGACGAAGCCGAGCGTGGACGGCGTGATGCCGGCCGACGCCCAGAACTTCGCGTCCTGCACGAGGTAGTTGGCGTAGGCCTGCCGCCAGTCACCGGAGGAGCAGGAGACGCCCGGCACGCCGCACAGCCCGCCGCGCTGGCTGCTGTTGGTCATGAAGCTCGGCGGCTCCCAGGCGTTGTTGTAGAAGTTCGTGACGCCGTAGCCGCTCTTGGCCTGTTGGGCCAACCACAGCTGGCCCTCCTCGGTGCCGCCGTTGCTCGGGTTCCACACGTACTGCGGTGGCGCCGACGGGCTGCCCGGGCTGCGCGGCTCGATGGAGGCGCTGCCGGACGGGATGTCGTTGCGGACAATGGTGAATCCGGCGCCGGCGGTCGGGCTGAACAGCAGGTCCAGCGCCTGTTTCTGGGCGGTGCCGCTGAGCCCGCGGATCGCGTTGGCCATGCCGAAGGACTCGGAGACGCCGAATCCGTCGATGCGTTGGTACGTCGTGGCGCCGTTGACCGACACGGTGGTCGCGGCGCCGGCCTGGACCGCGCACAGCGAGCCGAGGCCCGCGATCGCCACGGCGACCAGCGCGATCCGACGGGTGGTTCGGGGCATGGTTGCCTCCGTATCGACCGTCGGGCTCGACGCGCCCGAAGGTCCGGCAGGGATGAAATGTTAGCGCTAACATACGGCGGTGCACGGCGGGACAGGGGTTGCCGTGTGAAGTGGGCTAGCGGTCGCCGGGCACGTCGTCCTCCGGCGGCAGGCCGGGGACGGGTCGGCGAGGCCCGAATTCCTTGGGACACCGATACTTGGTCACGTTCGCACGTCCTTGGGCGAGTGTGGGTGGGGCCGAGGCGCTCGTCACGGTCCGCGACTGCGCTGTTGCTCGGACCGCATGCCGATGCTGGAACCTGGCTGTCGCCGGTGTCAACAGGTTGAACAAATTTCACCGAATGGTCCCACCCGGCCGTCGAATTGCCGTCGAATACCGTCAGGTGTCGCCGAGGCCCGCCCGGATTTTGTTCAACGCTTGTCGGCTCCGCCGCCACGGGTGTACACCTCGGTTCGTGCACAGGGAGATTCCGGCGGCCAGGCCCGGAAACCGGGAGCGGGTGATCGAGCTGCTGCGCACCCGCGGCGCGCTGACCCGAGCGGATCTGGCGCGCCTGCTCAACGTCTCCCGGGCGACAGTGTCCAATGTGGTCGCCGTGCTGCAGACGGCCGGGTTGCTGGTGGAAAGCGGCAGTCCCGGCGGTGTCCAGCAGCGACGCGGCCGCCCCGGCAGCCTGCTCACGCTCAATCCCGCGGCCGGGGCCGTGGTCGGGATCGACTTCGGCCACACCCACGTCCGGGTCATCGTGGCCGACCTGGCGCACACGGTGCTGGCCGAACACGTCCGGACGTTGGAGCGCGACCACGACGCGCGAGACGCGTTGCGCACGGCCGTCGTCCTGGCCCGTGAAGCGCTGGCCGCCGCGGATGTGGCGCAGGGCAAGGTGATCGGCGTCGGAGCCGGCCTACCGGGGCCGATCAACACCCGCACTGGCGCGATCGGGTCGTCCAGCATCGGCCCGAGCTGGGTGGGCCTGCGTCCCGCGGACGAGCTCGGGTCGCTGCTCGGCCTGCCGGTGATCGTCGACAACGTCGGCAATCTCGGCGCGCTGGCCGAGGTCACCTGGGGCGCCGGCCGGGGCGCGCAGGTCGCCGTGTACATCAAGCTCGATGCCGGTGTCGGCGCCGGGTTCGTGCTCGGCGGGCGGCTGTATCGCGGAGCCTGCGGAACCGCGGCGGAGTTCGGTCACATGACCGTCGATCCGGCCGGGCCGATCTGCCGGTGCGGCAACCGAGGTTGCCTCGAGACCTTCGTGAGCGTGCCGGCGCTGCTCGAACAGCTGCGGTCACGGCACGACACCGAGCTCAACGCGAAGGACATGGTGCGGTCCGCGCTCGACGGCGACCGCGCCGGCGTGCGGGTCCTCACCGACGCGGGTCAACGCATCGGTGCCGCCGTCGCCATCATCTGCAATCTGGTCAACCCGGACCGGGTGATCATCGGCGGCGAGTTGTCGGCCGCGTACGACATCCTCCTGCCGCCGCTACGCACCGCCCTTGAGCGCGACGCGCTGCCCTTCGCGTCCTCGCAGGCCGCCCTGTGCCGAGGACAGCTCGGTGAACGCGCCGTCGCGTTGGGCTCCGTCGCCGCCGTCCTGCACACCACCAGCGGGTTGCTGCGGCGGTCACGGTCCGATGTGCCTGGTGCTGAACAAAATCTCGCTGCTCGCTGACGCCGATCGGCCGTGTGGACGGTATTTCCGTCGAATATCGTCAGTTCGTTGACAACGTCCGCTGCCTGGTTCCACCATCGGACCTCGTTCTCCGCGACCGCATCGCCGATGTTCGCGTTCTCCTCACCTTGCCGGAATTCCCTGCCGTGACAGAGAAGAAGGTGCCATGGGAAGCTCAGTTCACGTGCGACGGCTCGCCGCCGTCGCGGCCGCGGCCGCCATCGCGCTCGCCGCCGCGGCGCTGCCGGCGTCCGCGCGGCCGGCCGGCACCACCCGCGGTCCGAACCCGACCGTGGCCATGATCGAGGCCAACCACGGCCCGTTCGCGACGGCGCAGCTGACTGTCGCCCCGGGCAACGGCTTCAACGGTGGCACGATCTACTATCCGACCGACACCAGCCTCGGCACCTGGGGCGCGGTCGCGATCGTCCCCGGCTACACCGCGCTGTTCCGCAACGAGGAAGCCTGGATGGGGCCGTGGCTGTCCTCGTTCGGCTTCGTGGTGATCGGCGTGGAAACCCTCAGCCGCACCGACAGCGCCGACGCCCGGGGCACGGAACTGTTGGCCGCTCTGACCTATCTCACCCAGCGCAGCGCGGTGCGCGATCGGGTCGACCCGGCTCGCCTGTCCGTCATCGGCCATTCCGCCGGTGGCGCCGGCGCCGTCCTCGCCGCCGAACGGCAGCCGTCGTTGCGGGCCGCGGTCGGCCTGGCCCCCGGCTCGCCGGTGGGGAACCTGTCCATGGCCACCGACCACGTGCCCACGATGATCATCGGCGGCCAGCGGGATCCCGTGGTCACGCCGACCTACCTGAACACCCTGTACGCGACCACGCCGGCCGCGACCCGCAGCGACTTCGTGCAGATCGCCGGGGCCGACCACGTCTACTACACCCATCCGAACAACGTCGAGATGAAGGTGCTCATCCCGTGGCTGAAGACCTTTGTGGACGGTGACGCCCGCTACACCCCGTTCCTGTGCCCGACACCGCCGGACCCCAGCGGGATCTCGCTCTACCGCCCCAAGTGCCCGTACACGCCGCCGGCCGGGAGCCAACCGTGAGCCCGTCACCGCCACTGGCAACGCGGTGTCCGTGTCGGTGCCGTGGACCAGCGCCCGCGACGGCTACACCGTCACAGTGCTGCCGTGACGTGACGTACCGAGTTTCGTTCGACAGTAGGGAGATCACGTGAAACTCAGTCCACCCGGGCGCATGCTGGCGGTGATCGCGGTCGCTGCCGCGGCGCTGCTGGCCACGTCGGCCACCCAGGCCGTGGCGGCCCCGACGGCCTCGGCCGCGCCGGCGGCCTCGACCGCCGGCTGCGGCAAGGCCCCGACGTTGTCCAGCGGCACGCACACGATCACCAGCAGCGGCAAGGCGCGCAGCTACATCCTGACCCTGCCGAGCAACTACGACAGCAGCCATCCGTATCGGCTGATCTTCGGCCTGCACTGGCTCGGCGGCAATGCCGAGGACGTCGCGACCGGGCGAACCGTGCTGGCCGGCGTCTGGTCCTACTACGGGCTCCAGCAGCTGGCGAACAACAGCACGATCTTCGTCGCGCCGCAGGGACTCAACAACGGCTGGGCCAATCCCGGCGGCCAGGACCTCACGCTCATCGACGACGTGCTCAAGCAGCTCGAGGGCGGCCTGTGCGTCGACACGACGCGGGTCTTCTCGGTCGGCTTCAGCTACGGGGCGGCCATGACCTACGCGCTGGCCTGCGCTCGGCCGACCGTGTTCCGGGCCGTCGCGCTGTACTCCGCTGGCCTGCTCAGCGGGTGCAGCGGCGGCACGCAGCCGGTTGCCTACCTCGCCTCGCACGGCGTCAGCGACCCGGTGCTGAGCATCTCGGGCGCCCGGTCGCTGCGTGACCGGTTCGTCAAGAACAACCAGTGCACGCCGCAGAATCCGCCCGAGCCGGCCAAGGGCAGCCGCACGCACATCGCCACCACCTACGCGGGCTGCTCGGCGGGCCACCCGGTGGAGTGGGTCGCGTTCGACGGCGGCCATGACGCGAGCCCGGCGGACGGCGCCAACGCCACCGCGCCCGCGCCGGTGAAGGGCCGCACGACCTGGCTGCCAAAGGAGACCTGGAAGTTCTTCACCCAGTTCTGAGCGAACCCGGCGCCGGGGACCCGAGTGGTCTTCGGCGCCGGTTCGTCGAACGCCGTCGAAGCGCGTTGACGTCGTGGCAAACCGGCTCTTAGCCTCCGAACAGAGATCCGATGCCTGGATGCTCGGCTACTGGCCCCTACCGGAGGTCCCCCGTTGTCCACGCCCGAATCTCCGTTGCGTCACGACCGGTTCCCCGCCGGCGGGGTGCCGCTGCCGCCGCTGCGGGTGCCGCAGACCGACCTGGGCCTTGACCAGCAGCCGAACTCGCGGCTTCGGTGGCGTGCGGACGCGAAGATCGGCCTGTTCATCCACTGGGGCGTCTATGCCGGGCCGGGGAAGGGGGAGTGGCTCCAGCACGAGGAGCGGATCAAGCCGAGCGTGTACCGCGGCTTCCTCGATGAGGATACGTCGGAGCAGTTCACCGCTGATAGGTACGACCCGGCGGCGTGGGTGCGGCTGGCCGAGGACATGGGCGCGAAGTACGTGGTGCTGACCGCGCGCCACCACGACGGCTTCGGCCTGAGCGCCAACACGCATCCGAACGCGTGGACCAGTCTCCAACCTCCGCTGGAGCGCGACTTCATCGCCGAATACGTGTCGGCGGTGCGAGCCGCCGGTCTGAAGGTGGGCCTGTACTACTCGCCGATCGACTGGCGCTACCCGGGCTACTACAACGTCACCGGCGCACCGCTGGCCGACCCGCCCTGGAATCTGGAGGGCGACAGCGACTTCGACTACCGCGCGGATGCCAAGGTGCTGAAGGAGGAGGTCTATCAGGCGGTCCGGCAGTTGGTCACCGAGTACGGCCCGATCGACGACCTGTGGTGGGACGGCGGCTGGCTGGCCGAGCAGGGCCTCGATGCCGACGGCGCCTTCTTCTGGGAGCCCGGCCGCTTTCGTGATCCGGCCAACGAGTGGCCGGTGGACGAGTACGGGGAGATCGACGGCTCGACCGGGCGGCCGTTCGGGTTGATGGGCATGGCCCGTTTCCACCAGCCGCACATCGTGGCGAACTCGCGCTCCGGCTGGGCCGGCGACTACGGCGTGGAGGAGGGCGGCTACGTGTCGACCGGGCCGCTGCGGCATGGCCTGGTGGAGAAGACCTTCACCATTCGGGGCCACTGGGGCTACACCGCGGCGGCCACGTCGATGAGCTATGACGAGATCGTCGCCGTGGTGGTCAACAGCCTCGTGCGGAACATGACCACGCTCATCAACGTCGGCCCGGACCGCCACGGCACGGTGCCGCCGGACTCGGTGGACGTGCTTCGGCAGCTCGGCACATTCCTGTCCGCGTGCGGAGAGTCCGTTTATCACACGCGGGGCGGCCCGTGGCAGCCGGTCGAAAACCAGGTCGGCTACACCTACCGGGATGCGACGTTCTTTGCGCACCTGTTGCCCGGGCACCCCGCCGGCCCGTTCACCACGCCGTCCATCGGCGACGCCCGCGTCCAGCGCGTCTTCGACCTCCGCGCCAACCGGGATCTGCCTTTCCAGGTCAGCGCGGACGGCCGTGTGACCATCACCGACATCGACCGCGTCGGACACCCGCAGGACACCGTGCTCGCCGTCGTGTTGGACCGTTCCATTGTGGCCACCGACATCGCGCCGACCGGCACCGTCACCGCGGACTGCGAGCAGAGCTCGTGCGGCAACCTCGCCACCAATGCCACCGACGGCGACACGGCCACCTGGTGGTCCGCCGCCGATGATGCCGTAGGCCATTGGCTACGGGTGGACCTGGGCCGCCCCGTCGACGTCACCGGCGTCCGAATCGCCTGGGAGCACCCGAACCGGACCTACCGCTACCGCCTCGACGCCTCGGTCGACGGCGTCACGTGGTCCACTGTGGCCGATCGCACCGAGCATGCCGACACATCGCAGGTGCACACCTTGCCCTGCACCGCGAAGGCTCGCCACGTGCGCGTGACTGTCACCGGCCTGGACGCCGGCTGCCGGGCGTCCATCCGATCGCTACAGGTGTTCGATCGCCCGTTCAGCTAAGGACTGTTAGCGGTAACGGTGGTGGAGGGCCGCTGTCGTAGCGGCCCTCCAGCCATCAGTTCGTGCCGGTGATCGTGGTGCCGGACTTGGTGACGTGGTAGGTCACGGTGGTGCCGCTCCAGAAGTGGAAGGTCAGCGTCACCGGTGATCCGTCGGTGAGCGTGGTGACGAAGGCCGGCAGAACGGTGATGGCGTTGTCGGGGTAGTCGGGGGAGAACGCGGTGTTGAACTGCTGGTACGAGGTCCAGTTCGCCGGACCGGCGTTGGTGCCGTCGGCGTAGCGGGCCTCCATGGTGGCCAGCTTGTCGCCGTGGAACTGCGTCGGCACGGACAGGGAACCCGTGCCGACGGCGGCCGAGAGTGCCGGCTGGTCGAAGGTGATCACGTTGATCGACCAGGGAACGCCGCAGGAGAACCGGGCCTGGATCGTCGCGTTGACACCGTAGGCGCGGTTGCCGACCAGCGTGGTGAGCGCCGACGCGGTCAGCGTGACCTGGTTGCCGGAGACGGTGTAGTCCCGGCCGGGGATGAGCGGGGTGTTGCCGCGCCACAGGCCCAAGAACTTGGCGCCGTTCGGGTTGAGGGTGAGCATCTGGGCGGTGACGGCGCCGGACTTCGGCACGTAGACGGAGTCGGTGGACGCGGTGCCCGAGCGGGTGGTGTAAGCCGACTTGATCTGCGCGAACAGGCCGGGGTCACGCCACTGGAAGCTGGTGCGGTTGAGGTACGAGCCGGCGTCCCACAACGCCGTGGTGACGCCGCTGATCCGCGCCTCGTGACCGAGCTGCTCGAAGTACTTCATCGCCTCGCCCCGCTCGACGGCGTCGGGCTGGGTGTAGTCCGGGTAGCTGAGCAGCCCGAATTCGCCGAGGTAGACCGGGATGCCCTTGCTGACGAACGTGTCGCGCATGCGGGCGAAGGCGTCGACCATGTCCTGCTGGGTGGTGGCGTCGAACCGTGTGGTGCCGGCGATGTTGGCGCTGAACGGCCAGTAGCCGTAGAAGTGCACGGTGGCCACCAGGTTGTGGTCGTGCAGCGACGTCATCTCGGCGGCCAGGTTGTCCATCAGTGTCTGGTCCGGCGTGCAGCCCAGCGTCGGCAGCACGAGCAGACGCGAGGCGTTGCCGCCACCGGACTGCCGGACGATGGTGTGGAACGAGGTGTTCAGCTCGTTCATGAACTGGGTCTTCTGAGCATCACTCGCATTATTGAACTGCGGCTCGTTGACGCTCTCGAGCAGCAGTGACCGGGGTTCGTCCCGGAACTCGGCGGCGATCTGCTGCCAGGTGGCGTCGAACCGGGCCAGCACGTTGTCGTGATCGGCGGCCATGTTGGAGATCCACTGCCACGAGTCGTGGTGGACGTTGAGCTCCACGTAGAGGCCGTCGGCCAGTGCCCAGTCGACGACCTGCCTGACCCGGGCGAGGAAAGTGGCGTCGATGGCGTACGGAGCGCTGGCCGACTGGTGACCGCCCCAGGTGACCGGGATGCGCACGCTGTGGAAGCCCTGGGACCTGATCGTGTCGAACAGTGGCTTGGTGACCAGCGGATTGCCCCAGGACGTCTCATCGGGGATGGCGTCGAGGGTGTTGCCGAGGTTCCAGCTGGGCTGCATCGCGGCCACCGCCGCCATCGGGTCGGAGGGCACGTCCCGATGCGCCGGTGCCGCCGCGGCCGCGGTCGTGCCGCCGGCGGCGAGCAGCGCGACGAAGGCCGCTGTCGCCAATCTGCGTCCCGTGGTGAGCCACTGTGCCATGAGGTGTTCTCCTCAGATCTCGAGCTGTTGGTAGTCGAACCAGTCGAAGTGCACGGTTCCCGCGCCGGCGTACATACCGATCACGCGACCGGTGAAGCCGCCGGCCACCTCGGTCGACAGGTAGCGCCCGTCGAGCACGGCCAGCGTGGTGACAACGCCGCCGGATTCCTCGATGCTGAGTTGGCTCAGGTCGGGGCCGGAACGGGCGTCGAGCTGCGCTTGGGGAACGATCTGCACCACGAGGACCACTGGCGCGGTGGGGGCCGGCCAGGCCGACACCACCGCGCGCAGCGGGCCGATGCGGGCGAGTACCGAGACCTGGTCGTCGGCCACCTCGATCTCGTAGTGATATCCAGTACGGCTGCAACTCGCTCGGGTCGAAGTCGTCACGTGGAGACGGCAGGGATCCTGGCGACGGCGGCCACGGCGGGCCGGCCATCGACAAGGTGACCTCGCCGACGACCGGCCAACCGTCCACAAAGGTCACCGGGACGAGGAACGTTTCCCGCCCGAGGACGTGCCAGCCGGAAGTGCCGCCGCCGGACCGAACTCCCGGCAGCACCATCCACCATGAACCGTCCGGGGCCTGCACGAGATCGGCGTGCCCGGTGTTCTGGATCGGGAAGTCGGTGCTGCGGTGGCTGATGACCGCGTTGGCCGGGCATGGCTCGAACGGCCCGGTCGGTGCGCTGCCGCGAGCCATCGAGACCCCGTGTCCCCGTTCGGTGCCGCCCTCGGCGATCATCAGGTACCAGAACTCGCCGATGTGGTGGAGGTGCGGCGCTTCCGGCGCCTTGGCCCCCGGTGTGCCGGACCAGATCCGTTGTGGCACAAAGAAGGTCTCGCCGGTGTGCGGATCGGCGCGTAGATGCCGGCCGACGACGGCGTGTCGGCCGGCAGGCGGAGCTGGCCGGGCCGGTCCAGGACGTTGCCGATCTGCTTCCAGTGCACGAGAACCCGGCTGTGGAAGGTCGGCACGCCCGGGATGTACTCGAAGCTGGTGCACGCGAAGTAGTGGTCCTCGCTCACCCGGCAGACGCCGGGATCCGGATGGAAGCCGGGGATCACGGGGTTCGGCACGTCAGTTCCCTTCGGTGCGAAGGCGTAGCAGCACCGCGGACGGCGCGGTCGGCAGGGTCACCGTCAGTTCGGCGCGATCGACCGCGAATACGGCCCGGCTGGTCGAGGGGTAGAGCAGTTCGGCACCCACAACCTGTGGCAGGCGCAGGATCGTGGTGGCGTCACCGCCCCGACGCCACACGGTCAGATAGGTGACGGTCGAGGCCCGCAAAGCCAAGGCGATCCACGGGTCGTCCCATGCCGGCAGGCCGAGCGGCCAATACGGCACGGCGGTCGGGATGTCCGCGCGGATCGTCTTGTAGACGGCGATCGCCTCGTGCACCAGGGCACGGGCCTCGGGCGCGAGCTCCGGGAGGTTGCCGGAGAGGTGGATGCGGCCGAGCATGGCGTTGGCCATGGTGAAGACGACTTCGTCAAGCGTGTCGGAAGGTTGCGGGTATGCCCAGACCGCGCCTTGCTCCGGCGTGACGGCGGTGGGCGCGGAGGCCGCGATCGGGGCGTAGCGGGCCAGGTTCTGCTGATCGCTGGTCGAGTGCAGCTGAAGCCGGGAGAGCAGGGCGTAATCCGTGCGCATGCCGCCGGAGGCGCAGTTCTCCAGCACCAGACCGGGATGCCGGTCGAGTACGCCGTCGAGCCACTCCAGCTGGGCCCGATTATGTCCGAGCAGGCCGGCGGCCGGGGTCTCGTCGGGGCCGGCGCTGGTGCCGGAACCGGGGTCGATGTTGTGGTCCAGCTTGAGGTAGCCGACGCCACAGCCGACCAGTCGGTCCACGACCCGGTCCAGGTGGGCGCGGGCGGCGGGGTGGCGTAGGTCGAGGTGGTGGCGGCCGGTCTCGGTGACCCGAACGCCGTCACGACGGAAGAACGCCTCGTCGGGCAGGGAGCTCGCCAGCGGACTGCGCACGCCGATCACCTCGGGCTCCAGCCACAGCCCGGGAACCATGCCGCGGTCCCGGATACGATCGAGGACCTCGTTGATCCCCTGCGGGAACCGGGATGTGGCCGGCTCCCAGGCGCCGACGCCGTCCCACCAGCCGCCGGCATCGTCGTCGTACCAGCCGGCGTCGATCACGAAGTACTCCGCGCCGGCGGCCGCCGCCGCGTCGATGTGCGGCAGCAGTTTCGCGGTGGTCGGATCGCCCATCAGGCAGTTCATGTAGTCGTTGAAGATGACGGAAAGCCAGCGGCGGTCGGGATGCGGGCGGCGGAGCGCGCGTCGGTAGCGGGTCAACGCGGCGAACGCGTCATCGAGTCCGGTGTGGACGGCCAGTGCGACAGGCACAGTGTGGAATTCAGCGCCGGGCGCGAGGGAATGACGCCAGCCGTGGTGGCCGTCGCTCGGGCCGGACAGTGCGAGGTAGGCGGTGTCCTCCCGTTCACCGCATTCCCAACGCCAGCCGCCGCCGTTGTGCTCGATCTGCCACAGCCAGGTGCGGCCGGTCCGCTGGTCGGTCAGGCCGCCCATCGGCAGGTGGTCGCAGCTGGACCACACACCCTGGCCGGCCTTGGTGAAGCCGCCTTTGCCGTTGCGGTAGTGGACCCGGCCGCTGAGCTCGGGCGACGTCAGGCGCAGGGCCCTTTGCTGCCAACGGTATTCGGCGAGCCAGTCGTTCTCGGCCCACAGCACGTCGGTGCCGTCGAGTCCACCGCATACGAGCGAAGTGACCGACTCCAGGGACAGCGGGGTTTCCCCTTCGTTACGCAGGATGACTTCGCTGCGCAGCACGGGCACGCCGTCCGGCGTGCGATAGCGCACCGTCGCAGCGAGGTTGCTCACCGGGTCGTGGAGTTCGACGGCGAGCACGTGCCACTGATCGACACAACCGGTGGCGTGCCGGCGATAGCGCAGGCGGCTGCCGATGCTGGTGTCGATGAGCCGGTGACTGGACCAGAAGCGGCCATGGCCGGCGGCGGTCACCTCCACCAACGGCAGGTCGGCGCCGACGGGGTGACGCAGCCGGGCCACGCCGTCTTCGATGCCGATCTCCACAGTCAGGGCCTGATGGCCCCAGCGGATCGTCTGTTCGTCGGACACGGTGGCCTTCCTCAGCGCAGCACCGCACAGCCCCCGGGCGGCAATTCACGCACGGTGGCGGCGGTGAGGAGGTCGTGAGCGGGTTCCGGTAGGCGCACCGGATCGGCGGTGTGGTTGAGGACGATGCGCCAGCGCCGGCCGTCCGGAGTATGGCGCGTGACGCACTCGACGCCGGGCGGCAGCCCGGGCAGGTCCGGGGTGACGCCGGCTTCTGCCAGCAGCCGGGCCACCAGCGCGGCATACGCCGAGTCGTCGAGGCGGGTGGACACGTACCAGCCTCGGCCGTGCCGAGTGACCGCAGGGGAGCCGGCCAGCATTCCGCTGGTGTACGTCGATACGGCTTCCGCGCCGTCCAACCGCACGACTTCGCCCCACACCGTGCCGTATGCCCCGTCGGACAACGGGATCCGCGCGTCGCGCGCGAGCGGCCGGTGTTCCTCGACCCGAATCCCCAGTGCCTCGCGCAGGTCCGCGGCCGGGTAGCCGCCGAGCCGCGCGTGCAGACGCTCGTCAGCCACGCCGGTGGTGTGCTGCACGAGCAGAGTGCCGCCGGCATCGAAATAGCGCCGCAGGTTTTTGGCGGCAGCGTCGGAAAGCACGAACAACGCCGGCGCGAGCACCAGCCGGTAGCGGCTCAGATCGTGTTCGGGATGTGCGAAGTCCGTTGTGACGCCAGCATTCCACAACACGCGATGGGCCCGGCTCAGCGTCGCGTGGTAGTCGAGATCGGCGGACGGCAGGCCGTCGCCGTTCATCGCCCACCAGGCGTCGGAATCATGCAGTACGGCCACTTCCGCCCGCACGGTCGATCCCGCCAGCTCGCCCAGCCGGCTGAGGAGCTCGCCGAGTTCCGTCACTTCACGGTGAATGCGGCTGTCCGGACCGGCGTGCGGCACCATCGCGGAATGCCACTGCTCGGCCCCGGCCTTGGACTGCCGCCACTGGAAGAACAGCGCGCCGTCCGAGCCGTGGGCGATGTGGCCAAGGCTGTGGCGCAGAATGTCGCCGGGTTCCTTGCCCAGGACGCGATCGCCCACATAAACGGTGTTCGTGCCCTGCTCCATCAGCAGCCACGGCTGCCCGCCGCCGAACGACCTGGCCCGGTCGCCGCCGAACGCGCCGTCGGCGGCCGCGTCGATGCCGGGCGCGGTGGGGTAGTGGTCGATGGCGACCAGGTCGACCTCGCGGCCGAACTTCCACAGATCGAGGTTCTGGTAGCCGGGCACCATCAGGTTGGTCGTGATCGGCCGGTCGCTGTTGGCGCGGATCGCATCGCGCTGTTCCTGGTAGGCGAGCAACACCTCGTCGGACCAGAATCGCCGGAAGTCCAGCGCCTGACCGGGGTTCTTGTGCCACTGCGTGGCACGCGGCGGCAGAATCTGGTCCCACGCCGTGTAGTGCTGGCTCCAGAAGGCCGTGCCCCACGCCTCGTTCACCGCGTCGAGATCGCGGTAGCGCTCACACAGCCAGGCACGGAAGGCAACGGCGACATGATCGCACCAGCACAGCGTCGTGTATTCGTTGTGCACGTGCCACAACGCGAGCCCCGGATGGTCGCCGTAGCGTTCGGCCAGGGCCGACGCGATGCGACGGGCAGCCGCGCGATAGGCGGGCGCGGCGATGCAGTAGGTGTCACGGCTGCCGTGCACCAGCCGAACGCCGTCGGCGGTGACCGGCAGCGCATCAGGGTGGGCGAAGGTGAACCACGGCGGGGGAGAGGCGGTCGGCGTGGCTAGGTTAACGCTAACACCGTTGGCGTGCAGGCGATCCACCTGAGCGTCGAGCCAGGCGAAATCGAAGACGCCCTCTTCCGGTTCCAGCAGGGCCCAGGAGAAGACGCCGACGGTGGCCAGGTTGACCTTGGCCCGGCGCATCAGCTCGTCGTCCTCGCGCCACACCGGCTCGTCCCACTGCTCGGGGTTGTAGTCCCCGCCGAAGGCCAGCCCACCGAGCCGGTCGGTCGGGCTCACGACTGCGCCTTGACCGGGAGGTCGGCGCCGTCACGCAGGAACAGCGGGATCCGCGAGATGGGGGCCGGCACGGTGATCATCTGGCCGCCGTCGTGCTCCGCACCCGTCCACGCGTCGGTCCAGCGCGCGCCGCCGGGCAGGTACACGGCGCGTTCCCGTGCGCCGGCCGCGGTGACGGGGGCGACGAGCAGGTCCGGCCCGAGCAGGAAGGCGTCCTCGACCAGCCAGGAGCCGGGGTCGTCCGGGAATTCCAGGAACAGCGGCCGCATCGGCGGCACACCGGTCTCGGCGGTGGTGCGCATCTGCCGCAGCACGTACGGCCGCAGCCGCTCGCGCAGGCGCAGGTGCTCGGCCAGGATCTCGTAGACCTCCTCGCCGTAGGACCAGACCTCGTTGGGCAGCCCGGTCATCCCGGGCTCCAACACCTGCGCCGGGCCGCGGAAGCCGTGCAGGCGGAACAGCGGGCAGAAGGTGCCGTACTGGAACCACCGCACCAGCACCTCGCGGTAGGCCGGATCGTCCGGGTCACCACCGTGGAAACCGCCGATATCGGTCGTCCACCACGGGATTCCCGACAGCATCACGTTCAGGCCGGCCTTGATCTGCACCCGCAGCGACGCGAAGTCGGTCCCGATGTCACCCGACCACAGCGCGGCCCCGTAGCGTTGCGCGCCGGCCCAGGACGACCGGTTGAGCGACACGATCTCGGTCTCGCCGGCGGCCCGCAGGCCGTCGTGCACCATCCGGGCGTTCTCGCGGGGATAGAGGTTGCCGACCTCAAGGCCGGGTCCGGCGTGATAGCGCAAACCGTTCTGGTGGCCGGGCTTGAGCTCCGGCTCGGAGGCGTCCAGCCAGAACACCGTGATGCCCAGCTCGTGGTAGCCGCGCCGGATCTGTTCCCAGACGTAGTCGCGGGCCTCGGGATTGGTGGCGTCGTAGAAGGCGACCTGCGCCGAGTAGGCGCCCAGGCCCTTGTCCGGCCAGTCGGCGTGGGCGACCGGGCCGTATTCGGTGCCGATGAACAGGCCCTGGTCGAGCATGGGGTGGAAGTTGTCGCTGCCGGGGCTGACCGATGGCCAGACCGACACCATCAGCTTCACGCCGAGCTCGTCGAGCTCGCGGACCATGGCCGCCGGGTCGGGCCACTCGGCCGGGTCGAACCGCCATTCGCCGAGGTGGGTCCAGTGGAAGAAGTCGCTGACGATCACCGACAGCGGCAGGCCCCGACGCTTGTACTCGCGGGCCACCTCCAGCAGTTCCTCCTGGGTGCGGTAGCGCAGCTTGCACTGCCAGAACCCGGCCGCCCACTCGGGCAGCTCGGGCGCGTGGCCGGTGGCGTCGGCGTAGCGGCGCAGCACGTCGGCGGGCTGGCCGGTGGTGATCCAGTAGTCGATCTGGCGGGCGCTGTCGGCGACCCAGCGGGTGCCGGTCTCGGCCAGCTCGACCCGCCCGATCGCCGGCGAGTTCCACAGCAACCCGTAGCCGCGGTTGGAGATCAGCAGCGGGATGGTGACCTCGCCGTTGCGCTGCACCAGGTCGATGACCGCGCCCTTCTGGTCGAGCAGGCCGTGCGTGCGCTGGCCGAGCCCGTAGAGCTTCTCGCCGGGGTAGGCACGGAAGCGTTGTTCGAGGCGGTGATAGCCGTTGCCGGTGGCGGTGGCCAGCCGTGGGCCGGGCCACCAGAAGTGGGCCGGCTGCTCGGCCAGCAGCTCGCTGCCGTCCTCGGTACGCAAGAACGTCAGCCGCCCGGCGGCGGCGGGGAGGTCGGGGGTGAGGCGGCCTTCGGTGCCGGCGTCGACGCACACGGCGATACCGCCGTTGATCAGGGTCGCGTAGTGCTCGTTGACCGAGACCTGCGCCTTGCCGCCGGGCGGTGGCGAGTCGAGCAGGGCGCCAGGTACGTCGATCAGCGGTCCGCCGTACGTGACCCGGACCCGGATGGCGTCGGGGCCCCAGGGCTCGATGCGCAGGGTTTCGCCGTGGGCCCGCCATTCGAGGGCGTCGCCGAGGTCACGGAAGTGCATGGCAGTGCTCCTTGTTCGGGCGCGCTGAACCGGACCGTGCGGTGGGCACGGTCTGGCGTGGGGTGAGCGGGCGGCTAGCGCGGGGCGGGGCCGGTGCTCTCGCGGACGGTCAGGGTTGGGGTGAGCAGCACGAGGTCGTCTGTGGGCCGATCGCCGCGGCCGGCCGCGATGATCCGTCCCATCACCTGCTGGACGGCCACCCGGCCGAGTTCCTTGATCGGGCCGGTCACGGCGGTCAGGCGGGGGGAGTACTGCTCGGCCAGCTGCTCCGGGCACAGCGCTACCACCGAGGCGTCCTCCGGCACCGTGCGGCCAAGGCCCCGCAGCAGGTTGAGCAGCGGGCCGATCGCGCCTTCGTTCTGCACCACGAAGCCGGTGGTGTCGGGCCGGTCGGCCAGGATGCGCGCGAGCGTGCCGGCGGTGCTCTCGTAGGTCCCCTCGCACGGGCGGTGCAGGAACTTCAGCCCCCGTTGCTCGGCCCGGTCCCGGAAACCGTCGAGGGTGCGTTCGGCGTAGGCGGCGCGCCGGTGGTACACGCCGGAGCCGTAACCGATGAACGCGACCTGGCGGTGGCCCAGGTCGGCCAGGTGGTCCGCGCAGAGCTCGCCGGCGGCGACGAAGTCCTGGTCCACACAGGACAGTCCGGTCGGGTTGTCCGGCAGGCCGATCAGCGCCGCTTGCGTGCCCTGCGCACGCAGCGCCGGGATGCGCTCGTCGCCCAGCTCGACGTCCATCAGGATGACGCCGTCGGCCAGGCCGCTGGCCGCGACTCGGCGCACGCCGTCGACGCCTTCGTCGTTGGTGATCAGCAGCACGTCGTAGCCGTGTTGGCGGGCGGCCATGGTCACCGAGATGGCGATCTCCATCATTATCGGCACGTAGACGTCGGCCCGTAGCGGCACCACCAGGGCGATGATGTGCGAGCGCCGGGCGGCCAGTGCGCGAGCCCCGGCGTTGGGGTGGTACCCCAGCTCGACCACCGACTGCTCGACCCGGCGGCGGGTCTGCTCGGAGATCGAGCGCTTGCCGCTGAGCACGTAGCTGACCGTGCTGGCCGAGACGCCCGCGTGCTTGGCCACATCGTTGAGTGTCACCATCTGCGGTAGTCCTCTCAGCCCTTGATCGCGCCGGTGAGCACGCCGGTGCGGAAGTGCTTCTGCATGAACGGGTACACGATCAGCAGCGGCACCAAGGTCAATACCACCACGGCCATCTGCAGCGACAGCGGGGCGGTCTGGGCCTGGCCGGTGCCGAAGCCGGCGTTGACCGAGCCGGGCATGCCGTTGCCACGGTTGACGAAGGTCAGCAGCACGTACTGCAACGGCCACTTCTGGGCGTCGGTCGGCAGGTACAGCATCACGTTGAAGAACGCGTTCCAGTAGCCGACGGCGTAGAACAGGGTGATCACCGCGGTCACCGCGCGGGACGTGGGCAGCACGATCGACCACAGGATGCGCCACTCGCCGGCGCCGTCCATGCGGGCCGCGTCGATCAGGTCGGTCGAGGTGCTCGAGTAGAACGAGCGCAGCACCAGGATGTTGAACACGGAGACGGCGCTGGGCAGGATCAGCGACCACCACTGGTCGTAGCCGCCGAGGTCGGTGACCACGAGGAAGGTCGGGATCAGGCCGCCGCTGACGAACATCGTCACGACCAGCAGGATCAGGATCACCCGGTGCCCCAGCGAGCGCGGCCGGGACAGGCCGTAGGCGCACAGCACCGACACCACCATGGACACCGCCGTGCCGACCAGCGTGATGCCCAGGCTGACCAGCAGCGCTGTCCGCACGGTCGGGTCGCCGAGCATCTCCCGGTACGGCTCCAGGGTCAGGCCGTCCGGCCAGATCACCAGGCCGCCCGCACGGTTGATGGCCGCCGGGGTGGACAGGCTGGTCACGACGATGATCCACAACGGCACGATGACCACTGCCAGCACCCCGCCGAGGGTCAGCCCCTTGGCGGCTTGGCCGACCGTCGTCGGCGGTTCCTCCCACGGTGCCCGCTTGTCGATCCGGGAGGTGGCCGGTTTCGTCGAGGGGCGTTCGATCGTCAGTGTCATCGTCGGTACAACCCGTCCTCGCCGAAGGCATGCGCCAGCTTGTTCGCGCCCCAGATCAGCACCAGCGAGATGACGCTCTTGAACAGGCCCGCCGCCGCGCCGTAGCTGTAGTTGTT
>DATJJB010000493.1:0-8600 GCA_035492655.1 Kutzneria sp.
AACTCGTACACCCAGTTCGTGCCGGGCCACGTGCACCTGCGTGATCTCGGCGACATCGTGGCCGAGGGCGTGCGCGCGGCCGGTGGCGTGCCGCGCGAGTTCCACACCATCGCGGTCGACGACGGCATCGCCATGGGCCACGGCGGCATGCTCTACTCGCTGCCCTCCCGCGAGAACATCGCCGACTCGGTCGAGTACATGGTCAACGCCCACCAGGCCGACGCGCTGGTGTGCATCTCCAACTGCGACAAGATCACCCCGGGCATGCTCAACGCCGCGCTGCGGCTGAACATCCCGGTGGTCTTCGTCTCCGGCGGCCCGATGGAGGCCGGCAAGGCCGTCGTCGTGGGCGGCGTGGCACAGGCCCCAACCGACCTGATCACCGCCATCTCGGCCTCGGCCAGCCAAGAGGTCGACGACGAGGGCCTGACCGCTGTCGAGCGCTCGGCCTGCCCGACCTGCGGCTCGTGCTCGGGCATGTTCACCGCCAACTCGATGAACTGCCTCACCGAGGCGCTCGGCCTCTCGCTGCCCGGCAACGGCTCCACGCTGGCCACCCACGCGGCCCGCCGGTCGCTGTTCGAGAAGGCCGGCACCACCGTCGTCGAGCTGTGCAAGCGCTGGTACGGCGAGGACGACGACTCCGTGCTGCCGCGCTCCATCGCCAACCGCAAGGCGTTCGAGAACGCCATGGCGCTGGACATGGCGATGGGCGGCTCCACCAACACCGTGCTGCACATCCTGGCCGCCGCGCGGGAGGGTGAGATCGACTTCACGCTGGCCGACATCGACGCGGTCGGCCGTCGCGTGCCCTGCCTGTCCAAGGTGTCGCCGAACTCCGACTACCACATGGAGGACGTGCACCGGGCCGGCGGCATTCCCGCGCTGCTGGGCGAACTGTGGCGGGGCGGGCTGCTCAACGAGGACGTGCACTCGGTGCACAGCCCGTCTTTGAGTGAGTGGCTGTCCACCTGGGACATTCGCGCCGCGTCGCCGTCCGAGGAGGCCGTGGAGCTGTTCCACGCGGCGCCCGGCGGAGTCCGCACCACGCAGGCGTTCTCCACCGACGCGCGGTGGTCCTCTTTGGACACCGACGCCGAGGGCGGCTGCATCCGCGACGTCGCGCACGCGTACACCAAGGACGGCGGCCTCGCGGTGCTGCGCGGCAACCTGTCCGTGGACGGCGCCGTGATCAAGTCCGCCGGCATCGAGGAAGAGCTGTGGCGCTTCCAGGGCCCGGCGCGGGTCGTGGAGAGCCAGGAGGAGGCCGTTTCGGTCATCCTCAACAAGGAGGTCCAGCCGGGCGAGGTCATCGTCGTGCGCTACGAGGGCCCGGCCGGCGGTCCCGGCATGCAGGAGATGCTGCACCCGACCGCCTTCCTCAAGGGCTCCGGCCTCGGCAAGAAGTGCGCGCTGATCACCGACGGCCGGTTCTCCGGCGGCTCCTCGGGCATCTCCGTCGGGCACATCTCGCCCGAGGCCGCGCACGGCGGCGTCATCGGCCTGGTCGAGAACGGCGACCAGATCCTGATCGACGTGCACGAGCGCAAGCTGGAACTGCTGGTCGACGAGGCCGTGCTGGCCGAGCGGCGGGCCAAGATGGAGTCGTCCGAGCGGCCGTGGCAGCCACGCGAGCGGCAGCGCCAGGTCACCCTGGCCCTCCGCGCCTACGCCAAGCTCACGACGTCGGCGGCGACGGGCGCGGTGCGCGACCCCGGTCTGTAACCGCCCCCAGTGTTCGGAAGGGACCTTTCCTCGCGTTGAACGTGTGGAAAGGTCCCTTCACTACTTCCAGGGCCGTGGGTCCGTCACCAGCAGTGACCAGATTTCCGAGTCGTGGCGGCGGCCGCCGAACAGGTAGGACTCGCGCAGGACGCCGTCCAGGGTCATGCCCAGGCGCTTGGCCGCGGCCTTGCTGCGCTCGTTGGCCGGCATGGTGATCCACTCGATGCGGTGCATGCCCCGCACGTCGAAGGCCCAGTCGATCATCAGCTGGGCCGCCTTGGTGATCAGGCCGTGGCCCTGAGCGTGCGGCGCCAGCCAGACGCCGAGCTCGCAGTTGCCGGTGGTCAGGTCGAACTGCACGAACAGGATCGCGCCGACCAGCTCGCCGCGCAGCCGGATGCCGAACAGCCGCCCGGCCCCGGTGGCCTGGCGGTCGGCGTAGCGCTGGAGCAGCTCGCGCGCGCTCTCCGTGTCGGTCACGGTGTGCGCGAGCGGGATCCACGGCGCCAGGTGCTCGCGGTGCCGGTCGATGTGCGCGGCGAACTCGTCCGCCTGCCAGGGTTCGAGCGGGGTCAGTTCGGCGTCGTCGGCCAGCGGCAAGGAGAGCATGGGTCAGTTATCTCAGCAGCAGCTGCAACGCGGCAACCGCGATCACCGCCAGCGAGAACAGCGAGGTGCCGTAGGCCAGGGCGTGCCGGTACCAGGGCGTGCGGCGGTCCAGCGAGATCCGGCCCGGGCCGGCGAACAGCACCGCGAAGGCCGCGCCGGCCAGCGCCACCGCCAGCTCGTAGTCGTTCAGGCCGCCGTTCCACTGCAGGATGATCGTGTTGCCCACCACCGCCAGCACCGCGGCCGCCGCGAGCGGCGTGAACAGGCCCAGGATGATCAGCGCCGCGCCGCCGAGCTCGGCGTAGCCCAGCACCGGTGCCAGGATGTCCGTGTAGCGGAAACCCGCCTGCTGCAACGACTTCGCGAAATCGCCAAGGCCGTGGCCGCCGAACCAGCCCAGCGTCCGCTGCGCGCCATGCACGCCGACCAGGCCGCCCAGCATCAGCCGCAGCCCGAGCAGCCCCAGGTCCGCCCCGCCGTGCCAGGCCGCCACCGGCCGGGACGGCGGTTCCTCGTACGCGAGCGTGGTGCCGTACTCGGGCTCTTCGTCGTCGTCGAGGTGGTGCAACCCCGGTTCGAAGGTGCTCACCGCCGGCAGGATAGGCAACCTTCGGCCGCCGAACGACCGCCGAACAGAGCAGCGCCTAGTACTCGCCGCGCACCAGGTTGCGCGGCTCCTCCCCCTTCACGAACCGCTCCACCTCCGCCGCCGCGACCCCGTACGCCCGCTTCTCCCGGCCCGTGCAGCTGCCCGCGACATGCGGCGTCAGCAGCAGGCCGTCCACACTCCACAGTGGATGGTCTGCCGGCAGCGGCTCCGGATCCGTCACGTCCAACGCCGCCCTGATGCGGCCCGTTCGCAGCTCCGCCACCAGCGCGTCCGTGTCCACCACCGGCCCCCGCGCAGCGTTCACCAGAATCGCCCCGTCCGCCATCCGCGACAGGAACTCCGCGTCCACCATCCCCGTCGTGTCCGACGTGAGCGGTACTACCAGCACCACCACGTCGTACTCCCCCAGCAGTCCCGGCAGCTCTTCCTCCCCCCGCACCCCTTCCCTGGCCGTCCGCCCCACGATCGTCGTCTCCACGTCGAACGGTTCGAGCCTGCGGGCCAGCTGATTCCCCAGATCCCCCGCCCCCACGATCAGCACCCGCTTGTCCTGCAACGTGTCCGTCACCTGGAACGCCCAGCGCCCCTCCCGCTGCGCGTCCAGGAAGTACGGCAGGTGCCGGTAGAACGACAGCAGCACCCCGACCACCCACTCCGCCGTGCTACCCCCGTGCGCTCCCCGGCACGTCGACAGCTTCACCCCTTCCGGCAGCGTGCCCAGCCACACCTCCGCCCCCGCACTCAGCAGCTGCACCAGCTTCAGCTTCGGCAGCTTCTCCAGCAGCGGCACCGCCCGCTTGCCCGCGAGGAACGGCGGTATCAGCACCTCCGCCTCCCCCGCCTCCGCCGGCAGCTCCCCGTCAACCTCGTACCGCACCGTCCGGACGCCCTCAATCCCGGCCAGCGCCGCCAGCGCATGCTCGTCGGGCACCAGCACGGTGATCGTGTCGTGATCGGTCACGCCCCGACCCTAGCCCGCCTCGACACCCGACGGGTCCGGCCGGGCAGCGTGCTCCCAGAAGTTCCTCCCGCCGCCGCTGGCCAGGTCGGACGCCGGCATCGGGGGTGCTCACCCGGGGTTCACGCGGGCGCGCTTACGCTCGGGCATCATGCGGAGAGCTAGCCGGGTTGTTGCCTCGTCGGTGGCGCTCGGACTGCTGCTCGGCGGGTGTGCGAGCTTCCCGGATCAGTCGAACGGGGCGGGTGTCCAGGACTGGCAGCCGCAGCCGAAGCTGACGGAGGCGCCGGGGCCGGCACCGAACGCGCCGGGCGGGTCGAACGCGGAGGGCGGGGGGAACGTCCAAGGGCCGAACGGGACGCCCCGACAGGTGCCGCCGCCGCAAGGGTGCACGGACTTCGACCAGAACGTGATCGGCACGTGCATGGCGCCGCTCGCCGCGGTGGCGGCGTTGCCGGGCGGGGCCAGTGGCCTGGCGGCGGAGCGGACCACGGGTCGGGTGCTGGCGGTGCAGCGGGGCCAAGACCCGAAGCCGGTCGCGACGATCCAGGTGGACGCGGCGACGGACGGGGGCCTGACGGGCCTGGCGTTGTCGCCGACGTACCAGCAGGACCAGCTGGTCTACGCCTACGTGACGACGGCGACGGACAACCGGGTGATGCGGTTCGCGGTCGGGGACACGCCGAAGCCGGTGCTGACGGGCATCCCGAAGGGCCCGACGCACAACCGGGGTGTGCTGGCGGTGGACCGCAGCGGCGCGCTGCTGGTGGCGACGGGGGACGCGGGCAACGCGGCGGCGGCGAACGACCCGAGCACGCTGGCCGGCAAGGTGCTGCGCATCGACGGCCTTGGTCACCCGGCGGCGGGCAACCCGAACCCGTCCTCGGCGGTGGTGCTCGGCGGCCTGCGGGACCCGGGCGGCATGTGCACGGCGGCG
This sequence comes from Kutzneria sp., assembly GCA_035492655.1. GTDB lineage: Bacteria > Actinomycetota > Actinomycetes > Mycobacteriales > Pseudonocardiaceae > Kutzneria. The sequence goes on from DATJJB010000493.1 coordinate 4,840, forward strand.
GACGGCAGCGCGGCCTGGGTGACGGACCAGACGCCGAACGCGGACCAGCTGTACCGGATCACGCCGGGCCAGCCCCAACTGGGCACGCCGGCCTGGAGCTGGCCGGACAAGCCGGGCGTGGCCGGCTGCGCGGCGTTCACGGACGAGATCAGCGTGGCCACGGTGCACAAGCCGGGCATCCAGGTCCTGGTACTGGCCAAGACCGGCGGCTTCACGGGCAAGCCGAGCACGATCCTGGACGGCCAGGGCGGCTACGGCCTGATCGGCGCGATGGACGTGGTCGACCAGAACACGCTGCTGGTCGGCACGGTCAACAAGGACGGCGGCAAGCCGGTGTCCAGCGACGACCGGGCGATCATCATCCCCAAGCCCAACGGCGGCCAGCCCAAGGACTGAGCAGTGCAGGGAAGGACGCCTTACCTGCGTTGAACGCAGGTAAGGCGTCCTTCCCTGCATCGGACCTCTATTCTAGCGCTAGAATAGAGGCGTGGGTGAGCTGACGGATGGCGAGCTGACGGTGCTGGGGCTGCTGGTCGAGCAGCCACGCCACGGCTACGACCTGGAGCGGGTGATCGAGGAACGCGGCGTGCGCGCGTGGACGGCGCTCGGCTTCTCGTCGATCTACTACGTGCTGGACAAGCTGGCCAAACGCGGGCTGATCGAGACGACCGGCGCTGCGCCGTCGGGGAAGTCACGCGCCACGTTCCGTGCGACGGAGGAAGGCCGTGAACTGTGTGCGGTGGCCACGCGTGAGGCACTGGCGACGCTGACGCCGGTACGAGCGCGGGTTCTGATCGGCCTGGCGAACAGCCCGGGCCTGCCGGACGAGGACGTGGCCGCAGGGCTGACGGAGCGCCTGGAGAAGTTGCGGCGGCAGCAGGAAGAGGTCAGGGCGGTCCGCGCCGAGCAGGAACCGTTGCCGACGGCCGCGACGGCGATCTTCGACTACAGCGAGGCCGTGCTCGCGGCCGACATCGGCTGGACCGAGGCCACGCTGGCCAGGGAGAACTCGATGGACAAGTACGACATCAAGAAGGCCCATCGGACGCTCTATTCGCCGTCGTCCAAGGATTTCACCCTGGTCGACGTGCCCGAGCTCCGGTACATCGCCGTCGACGGCACAGGAGATCCGAACACCTCGACCGAATACGCCAGCGCGGTGGAAGCGCTGTACGGGGTGGCCTACACCCTGAAATTCGCCAGCAAGAAGACCCTCGGGAAAGATTTCACGGTCGGACCGCTTGAGGGGCTGTGGCGCGCCGATGATCCGTCCGTGTTCACCGCACGGCACAAGCAGTCATGGGAATGGACCATGATGATCAGCCTGCCGGACTGGATCACCGAGGACATGGTGCGATCCGCGGTCGACACCGTCGCCAAGAAAAAGGCGAACGACGCACTCGGCAAGGTCCGGCCGCACACCTTGACCGAGGGAAGGTGCGTGCAGATCCTGCACATCGGCCCCTACGACGACGAAACCGCCACCCTGGACCGCCTGCACAACCACTATCTCCCCGACAACGGCCTGACGTTCAACGGCGACCACCACGAGATCTATCTCAGCGACGCCCGTCGAACGGCGCCGGCCAAGCTGAAGACGATTCTGCGGCAGCCGGTCAAGCAATGAAAAAGGCCGTTCCCGAAGCCGGGAACGGCCCTTCCACACCACGAATCAGCTACAACGCTCGATGATCAGCTCACGGACGCGCTTGGCGTCGGCCTGCCCGCCGGTGGCCTTCATGACGGCGCCGACGATGGCCCCGGCGGCGGCGACCTTGCCGGCGCGGATCTTGTCGGCGACGTCGGGCTGGGCGGCCAAGGCCTGGTCGATGGCTGCGGTCAGGGCGGAGTCGTCGGAGACGACCTTGAGGCCCCGGGCCTCCACCACGGCGTCCGGCTCACCCTCGCCGGCCAGCACGCCGTCGACGACGGTACGGGCCAGCTTGTTGGTGAGGCTGCCGTCGGCGACCAGCGCGACGACCCGAGCGACCTGGGCCGGCGTGATCGGCAGCTCGGCCAGCTCCTTGTTCAGGGTCTTGGCCTGCTGCGACAGGTACGCCACCCACCACGAGCGGGCGTCGTCCGGCTTGGCCCCGGCCTCGACGGTGGCGGCGACCAGGTCCAGCGCGTCGGCGTTGACCAGGTCCCGCAGCTCGGCGTCGCTGAGACCCCAGTCCTGCTGGATCTGCTTGCGCCGCACCCACGGCGGCTGCGGCAGGCTGTCCCGCAGCTGCTCGACCCAGTCCCGGGACGGCGCGATGGGCACCAGGTCGGGCTCGGGGAAGTAGCGGTAGTCCTCGGCGGTCTCCTTGGTGCGCCCGGCCCGCGTGGTGGCGGTGGACTCGTCGAAGTGCCGGGTCTCCTGCTTGATGGTGCCGCCGCCGGCCAGCACGGCGGCGTGCCGGGTCATCTCGTAGCGCACGGCCCGCTCGACCGACCGCAGCGAGTTGACGTTCTTGGTCTCGGTGCGGGTGCCGAACTCGGTGGCGTCCTTGGCCATCAGCGACACGTTGGCGTCGCAGCGCATGGAGCCCTGGTCCATCCGCACGTCGGAGACGTTCAGGCCGCGCAGCAGCTCCCGCAGCGTGGCCACGTAGGCCCGGGCGATCTCGGGGGCACGGGCCCCGGTGCCGGTGATCGGCTTGGTGACGATCTCGATCAGCGGCACGCCGGCCCGGTTGTAGTCGAGCAGCGAGTAGTCGGCGCCGTGGATGCGGCCGGTGGCCCCACCGACGTGCAGCGACTTGCCGGTGTCCTCCTCCATGTGGGCCCGCTCGATGTCCACCCGGAAGATCGTGCCGTCGTCCAGCTCGACGTCGAGGTAGCCGTTGAAGGCGATCGGCTCGTCGTACTGCGAGGTCTGGAAGTTCTTCGGCATGTCCGGGTAGAAGTAGTTCTTCCGGGCGAACCGGCACCACTCGGCGATCTCGCAGTTCAGCGCCAGGCCGATGCGCATGGCCGACTCGACGGCCTTGCCGTTCACCGCCGGCAGCGCGCCGGGCATGCCGAGGCAGACCGGGCACACGTGGGTGTTGGGCTCGCCGCCGAACACGTTGGCGCAGCCGCAGAACATCTTGGTGTTGGTGTTGAGCTCGACGTGCACCTCGAGCCCGAGCACGGGGTCGAACCGCTCGAGGACCTCGTCGTAGTCCATCACCTCGGCCACGGCGGTCACGCGTCCCCGTCCTTTCGGGCCCCACGGATGGCCAGCGCCCCACCGGTGACCGCGACCAGCACGCTGGCCAGCGCGTTCACCAGGGACAGCTTGTCGTTCTTGGCCACGGCCTTGCGGGCCTGGGCGCCGGCCGCGACCACGCCGATCAGCGAGCCGACGATGGTGATGGCCAGGCGGATCTTGTTGACGTTCATCGGGAGATCGCCTCCAGTTCGGGCACGCGGTTGATCAGCGGGCCGCCCTGCGCGGCGTCGCGGGCGACCTCGTAGGCGGCCGCGACGCGGTACATCCGCTCGTCGGCCAGCGCGGGCGCCATCACCTGCAGGCCGGTCGGCAGGCCGTCCTCGGCGGCCAGCCCGGCCGGCACGCTCAGCGCGGCGTTGCCGGCCAGGTTGGACGGGATGGTGCACAGGTCGTTGAGGTACATGGCCAGCGGGTCGTCGATCCGCTCGCCGATCTTGAACGCTGTCGTCGGCGTCGTCGGCGCGACCAGCACGTCCACCTGCTCGAACGCGGCCGAGAAGTCACGCGAGATGAGCGTGCGGACCTTCTGCGCCGAGCCGTAGTAGGCGTCGTAGTAGCCGGC
>DATJJB010000494.1:0-10234 GCA_035492655.1 Kutzneria sp.
CTTGGTCATGTAGCCGGCGAAGTCCAGCTCGGTGCCGGGCTCCAGGCCGAACATCTCCAGCAGGGCGTCCGACCACAGCACGCGGTCGGTGGTGATGTCCCACTCCCAGTTGCCCATCCGGCCGAGCACCTGGGCCCGGCGAAGCGCGTTGGCCTGCTGGGTGGCCTCCAGCTCGCGGTCGCGCCACGAGGTGATGTCCATGATCCGGTAGAGCAGCTCCTCGCCGCCGGGCAGCGCGGTGCAGCTGATCTCCAGCCAGCGGTGCTCGTCGCCGTCCGGTCCGGCGGCCTGCACCACCATGCCGGGATCGGGCATCTCCGGGGCGCCCGGCAGCAGCGCCGGCAGCGAACGTCCCAGCGCCTGGTCGGCGGGCACGCCGATGAGGGTGCCCAGCGCCGGGTTCGCCCAGCTCAACTTGCCGTGCAGGTCCGTGACCCCGAATCCGACGTCCGCCCAGCGCAGGACGTGGTTGTGCACGGCGCCGTGGTCCGCCACCAGCTCCTCCTTGCCACCCGGCGCCATAGTTGTCGGTTCACCGGTCACTGGGCAAGTCCGTCCCGGTCACCGTAGGCGTTCCAATCCGGTGGCGGTGCCCAGCAGTGCCCGCGCCATCGAGTGCAGTTCGTCCGGTTGCGCCCCGTCGGCGACCGCGGTCGCGATGTCCTCGGCGGCGCAGCGGAGCTGGAACAAGCGGTCCTGGAGGTTGGCCAGCTCGGTGCTGGACAGCACGACGGCGTCCTCGGGCAGGCCGCCGCGCTGCACGGCGCTGCGGCGCTCGTAGGCGCGCTGCCGGCAGGTCTGGGCGCAGTACTGGCGACGCCGTCCGAACTGGCCGTCCGCGGGCAGCCGTTGGCCGCACCACGCGCAGTGCCGCGTCGCCTCCCGTCGCCGGGTGCTGGTGACCTCCATGGGCGGCGAGGTTATCCGTTCATCTGTTGGTGATCGAAAGCGCCACGCCGCTTGGGGCAGACTGCGCACTGTGCAGAGTGGACATCCGTACCTGGCCGACGGGCCGTTTCCGCGGGCGTTGGCGCACCGTGGCTGGCATGTCGGCGAACTGGCCGGCATGGAGAACTCGCTGAGCTCGTTCCGGCGGGCGATCGAGGAGGGCTACCGGTACATCGAGACCGACGTGCAGGCCACCACGGACGGGGTGGTCGTGGTGCAGCACGACGACGTGCTGGACCGGACCACCGACCGGCAGGGGGTGATCAACCAGCTGCCGTGGTCGGAGGTGGGCCGGGCGCTGGTCGGCGGGCGGGAGGAGATCCCGCGGCTGGAGCACGTGCTGGAGGAGCTGCCGACGGCGCTGCTCAACATCGACGTGAAGGCCGACAACGCGGCCGGTCCGGTGCTGCGGGTGCTGGAGCGGTGCAACGCCTGGAACCGGGTGTGCCTGGCCTCGTTCTCCGACGCCCGCCTGGCCCGGCTGCGCAAGGTCGCCGGGCCTCGGTTGACCACGTCGATGGGGCCGGCGACGGTGTTCGCGCTGTGGTCGTCGGGGCGGTGGCCGCTGCTGGGCACGCGGCGGTTCGTGGCCGGTCAGATGGCGCAGGTGCCGGAGCGGCAAGGGCCGTTGCGGGTGGTGGACCACAGGTTCGTCGACGGCGCGCACCGGCTGGGGCTGGAGGTGCACGTGTGGACGATCAACACCGAGGACCGCATGCGGGCGCTGCTGGACCTGGGCGTGGACGGCCTGGTCACCGACCGCCCCGACCTGCTCCGTGACGTTCTGCGATCACGAGGCCAGTGGCCGGCCTGAGCCGAGTGTGGGAAGGCGTCCTTCCTCCACTCCGAGTGGAGGAATGCCCCCTTCCGAGCCTCGGGGGTGGTTACTGAGGGTGAGAGCCTAGGGGTGGGTTGCCTAGCCAGGCGGCGTTCCAGGTGAGGCGGCCGAGCTGGCCGGTGACGGTGATGTCGTTGGCGGCCTGTAGGTCGCGGACGGCTTGGCGGGTGGCGCCGTCGTAGCAGCCGGCGGTGCTGAAGACGTACCCGAAAGTGGTCATGCGGTGCTGCCAGGTGGCCAGTGCGGGGGCGCAGTCGCCGGCGAGGAAGACCTTGCCGGGCCAGATCGGCACGGCGATGTAGGCGGCGTCGGCGCTGGTGGGCACGCGGCGGGAGGCGGCGTCGTGGTCGGGGGTCAGGCCGAGCTTGTCGCCGCACTCCCAGGGCTGCCAGCCGCGCATCCGGTACAGGTACAGGGCGCGGTAGTCCTGCTCGGCCGGGGTGGCCTGGCTGGGCAGGCCGGTGCCGCCGACGCTGGCCCAGGTGGGCAGGTCGAACTGGTAGGCGCCGAAGTACTTGCCGTCGGCGGAGACGGCGGTGTAGGTGTCGGTGGACTCGCACATGCGCAGCCGGGCCCAGTCCTGCTTGCTGGGGTCGGCCGCGGCGAGACCGGCCGTGCCGAGGAGCACGGTCAGCACGGTCGCGATGACCAGCGGCGATCGGGTGATCACGGCACAGAACGTAGGTCGGCCGCGGTGCTGTCACAACTTGGTGACCCACATGGCTGACAGCCCATGATCACCGATACCGTTCGGCTCCACCCGACGACGACGCCGGAAGGCAGCCATGACTGACGCCACGACCCGGGCCGCCGGCGACCCGACCACCAAGCGGCTGCGTTTCGGCTGGTACAGCTACGGCTGGGCGGCGCAGGTGTTCGAGACGACGGTGCTCGCGGTGTTCATGAGCCGCTACCTGCCGGCGGTGGCCGCGCACGCGGTGGGCGAGACCGGCCGGCTGCACGTGCTGGGCATCCCGATCGCGCCGGGCTCGCTGTTCACCTACATCATCTCGCTGGGTTCGGTGCTGCTGATCGTGCTGATGCCGATCGTGGGGGCGTTCGCCGACCGGACCGGCCGCAAGCGGCAGCTGCTGTTCGGCTTCGCCTACGTGGGCGCGTTGTCGTGCGCGGCGATGGTGTTCGTGGGGCTGACCGACTGGGTGCTCGGCTCGGCGCTGTTCATGGTGGCGTTCCTGGCCTACAAGTGCGCGCGGGTGGTCTACAACTCGCTGCTGCCGGAACTGGCCGGGCCGGACGAGCGGGACACGGTGTCCTCGGTGGGCTGGGCCGCGGGCTATCTGGGCGGCGGCTCGCTGCTGGCGCTGAACTTCGTCGCCTCGTTCCTGATCGACGACAGCTCGGTGCTGGCCCGGCTGTCGCTGTGCAGCGCCGGTGTGTGGTGGGCGGCGTTCATGATCGTGCCGGCGGTGATCCTGCGGAAGATGCCGATGACGGCCGACAAGCACGCGCCGGCCGCCGGCTCGGCGTTCACGGCCGGGTTCAAGGAGCTCGGGGACACGTTGCGGCATCTGCGGTTGTACCCGTGGACGCTGCTGTTCCTGCTGGCCTATCTCGTCTACTACGACGGCATCGCGACCACGACGACGCTGGCCGCCGACTACGGGCAGAACGAGCTGAAGCTGACCGAGACCACGCTGCTCTCGGCGATCCTGCTGGTGCAGTTCGCTTCCTTCGGCGGGGCGCTGCTGCTGGGCAAGCTGTCGCAGCGGTGGGGCGCCAAGCGGGTCGTGGCGTGGTCGCTGGTGGTGTGGTCGGTGCTGATCACGCTGGCGTACTTCCTGCAGCCCGGGCAGCCGGTGCAGTTCTACCTGCTGGCCATCGGGATCTCGCTGGTGCTGGGCGGCAGCCAGGCGCTGTCGCGGTCGATGTTCGCCAGCATGATCCCGACCGGCAAGGAGGCCGAGTACTTCAGCCTGTTCGAGATCTCCAGCTCGGGCACCTCGGCGCTGGGTCCGCTGCTGTTCGGCCTGGTGCTGCAGAACACCGGCAGCTACCGGTCGGCGATCTTCTCGCTGATCGCCTTCTTCGTCATCGGCCTGGTGCTGTTGCTGCTGGTCAACGTGCGCAAGGCGATCACCGCGGCCGGCAACGAGCTGCCGGCCACCCTCGAACAGAGCCGGTGATCACACCTTTCTTTCAAAATCAACACCCCATTGTGTGATCTGAGTAACAGCTCTAGGGTGGGACAGTACTGTCTCCTTTGTCTCCCACCCCGAGGGAAGTGACCCCGCATGGCGCGGGCACCCGGCAGCGCGTCGCCGCGAGCGCTGTTCGAACGCCGCACCGCCCCCGTCGACGACCTGGCCGGGCACGCCGAGGAGGTCGCTCGAACCTGTCACGCCATGGCCGTGCGGTTCCACCGCGGCGGCAAGCTCGTGGTGTTCGGCAACGGCGGCTGCTGCACCGACGCCCAGCACGTCGCCGTGGAGTTCGTCCATCCGGTGATCGTCGGCAAGCGGGCGCTGCCGGCGGTCTCGCTGACCTCGGACGTGGCCACGCTGACCGGTGTGGCCACCGATGCCGGCATCGACGAGGTCTTCGCCCACCAGATCCGGTTCCTGGCCGAGCCCGCCGATATCGCGCTCGCGCTGTCGGTCGACGGCGACTGCCCCAACATCCTGCGCGGCCTCCAGCAGGCGCGGGCCGTGGGCATGCTGACCGTGGCGCTGGTCGGCGGGGACGGTGGCCGGGTCGTGGCCGAGCGGGCCGCCGACCATGTGCTGGTGGCCCGCTCCGGCGACCCGCGAGTGGTCAAGGAAGTGCACGTCACCACCTACCACGTGCTGTGGGAGCTGGTGCACGTGTTCCTCGAGCAGCCCGGCGTGCTGGATCCGGCGATGCTGCGATGACCACCGGATCGGGTGACTTACCCCAGTGCACGGATAACGGCTGCATCACCTGTGGCGACACCGCCGTGGAAGTCACGGTGATCGAACTGCTGGCCGACGACCTCGCGGTCGTCGACACCGGGTCGGGCCGGGAGGAGGTCAGCGTCGCCCTGGTCGACGCCCAGGTCGGCGCCACCGTGCTCGTGCACGCCGGCGAGGCGATCGCCGTCATCGAGGAGGGTTCGGCATGACCGATGTGGAGGCCCTCTACCCGTTCCTGTATGCCGACAAGGTAGACCTGGACGCGGTGCTGGCGCAGGTCACCGCGTCCACGGTGGCCAAGGCGCGGGAGATCATCGAGTTGCGGCGGCAGGTGCTGGCCGCCGACGGTGACCGGATCGCGCGGTGCGCGGCGGAGATGGCCGAGCGGTTCGCGGCCGGCGGGCGGCTGCTGTCGTTCGGCAACGGCGGCTCCTCGACCGACGCGCAGGAGGTCGCGGGCCTGTTCCTGTCCCCCGGCGGCGGGCTGCGGCCGCTGCCGGCGTTCTGCCTGACCAACGACATCGCCGTGGTGACGGCGCTGTCCAACGACATCGGCTTCGACGTGGTGTTCGCCCGGCAGCTCGCGGCGCTGTCGCGGCCCGGCGACATCGCGCTGGGGCTGTCCACCAGCGGCAACTCGGCCAATCTGCTGGCCGCCTTCGACGAGGCGGGCCGGCGCGGGCTGCTCACGGTGGGCATCGCCGGCTACGGCGGCGGGCGGATGGCCGAGCTGGACACCATCGACCACCTGTTCACCGTGGCGTCGGCGTCCGTGCACCGGGTGCAGGAGGCCCAGACCACCGTCTACCACGTGCTGTGGGAACTCGTTCTCGACCAGCTCAGGGGTGATGACCAGTGAGCACGACCGAAGAGCAGCCCATCCACATCCTCTGGATCAACGCCGGCCTGAGCTGCGACGGGGACTCCGTCGCGCTGACCGCGGCGACCCAGCCGTCCATCGAGGAGATCGTGCTCGGCGCCCTACCGGGGCTGCCGAAGATCGCCGTGCACTGGCCGCTGATCGACTTCGAGTGCGGTCCGGTGCAGGGCGCGGACAACTTCATCGACTGGTTCCACAAGGCCGACGCCGGCGAGCTGGAGCCGTTCGTGCTCGTGGTGGAGGGGTCGATCCCGAACGAGTCGATCAAGTCGGAGGGCTACTGGTGCGGGTTCGGCAACGACCCGGCCACCGGCCAGCCGATGACCACCAGCGAATGGCTGGACCGGTTGACCCCCAAGGCGTTGGCCGTGCTGGCCGTCGGCACCTGCGCGGCGTACGGGGGCATCCACGCGATGGCCGGCAACCCGACCGGGGCCATGGGTGTGCCCGACTACCTGGGCTGGGACTGGACGTCCAAGGCCGGCATCCCGATCGTGTGCGTGCCCGGCTGCCCCGTTCAGCCCGACAACCTGTCCCGAGACCATCCTGTACATGCTCTACCACGCCGTCGGCCGCGCGCCCGCGATCGCACTCGACGACGCACTTCGCCCCAGGTGGTTGTTCGAGGCGACGGTGCACGAGGGTTGTGACCGCGCCGGCTACTACGACCAGGACGACTACGCCCACGAACACGGATCCACAAAGTGTCTGGTCAAACTGGGCTGCTGGGGCCAGGTGGTCAAGTGCAACGTGGCCAAGCGCGGCTGGATCAACGGCGTCGGCGGCTGCCCGAACGTCGGCGGCATCTGCATCGGCTGCACCATGCCGGGCTTCCCCGACCACTTCATGCCGTTCATGGACGACGCCGCCGGCGGCGTCACACCGTCCTCGACGACCGTGCGCGGCACCACGATCCGCATTCTGCGGGAGATCGCGGCGACGGCCGCGGACGAGAAACACTCGATCCGGCGCCGCGGCGCGGCGCCGGATGGCGTCCCCCCGGCCGAACCGTCATGACCCCGGCGGCGGCTCGTCGACGTCAGGTGGTCGGCACGACATCGAGTTCTGGCGTGAACAGAAGATGACCGTTGTCGATTCCGGTCAGCGATCGCGAATGCGGCGCCGACGCCAGCGGGGACCACTCGGGTCGCGCTGTACGCGGGGACCACCGATGAGCCGGCTGAGCACCGCCGGGTGGCCGGACCATGCCGCGAAGAGAACGTCGCGCGCAACCCGGCGGCTGACATAACGCAGCGCGACGACAAGCACGATGACATTGTCCAGCAGCCCGATCACGGGGACGAAATCCGGGATCACGTTGATCCCTGAGAGCGTGTACAGGCCGGCGAACGTCAGCACGTATTTGGCCCTGCGCGGCACCCGCGGATCCCGCCGCAGTCTCAGCGCGGCCAGCACGCAGCACGGCACGAAACGCGCGATCTCCTTCGCCAGCCCTGGTGGCAGAAACCGGGCCACCAGGGCCAGCGCCAGCCACGACGCACCGAGCACGACCACGGTGACGACTATTCCGAGAAGCCATCCCACCATAGCGACCACGACACCGAATTCCGAATAGACGGGATCCACTCAGCATAGCTCACGAATGCTCGGAACACACAGTCGGGCATATTGTGGCCAGTGGCATGTAATGGCCAGCCGGCGCGAAGGCTAGCCGGCCATCGCAACCTTCGACGAGAAGGCCCTCGCGAAGATCACCTGCGCCACGCGGACAGCAATGATCTCAAGGAGAAGCACTGCCGCCTTCGCGACGACAACAGCAAGGAAGTCGGCCATCGAATTTTCCTCTCATACATCCGATCCGTCAGGTCAAATGTCTGAAGAATAGGATGCCCTGCTGTACTGGCGTGGCGTCGCAGCTTGCCAGCAGGTTAAGAGAAGGTTATCCGGCGGCCTCGATCTCGCGCCTGTCCGCCGGGCGCGGCGACCGCCTGGCCAGGCTGACCAGAGCGGCCGTCACCGACGTGCCGACGGCGATGGCCCAACCGTGCGGCCACAGGGGGCGAGAGCCGAAGAAGTGGCTGACCCCCGGTGTCTGCACGATCGCCGCCAGCGCGGCGAACGACAGGACGCTGGCCGCGAGCACGAGCCGGTCCCGGCGGCCGGCCGCGAGTGTCTGGCCGAGTTGCGCGCCCACCAGCGCGACCAGCGCCACCGTGTTGGCCTGGTTGCGGGTGCCGGTGAAGCGGCCGAGCAGCCACGCCGCACTGGTGGCCGCCGTGGTGATGGTGGCGCGCCGGTAGATGTCGCGGGTGAGCGACGGTCCCAGCGAGGCGTCCGGCCCCTCCGCGAGCAGCACCTCGGCGGTGACGCCGGGCGGAGGTCGGACGGCGATCGCCATGGCGGGCAACACGTCCGTCAGCACGTTGATCAACAGTAGCTGGCGGGCGTTGAGCGTCTCCGCCGCGCTGATCAGGCCGGTGCCGACGGTGAAGGCGATCTCGCTGAGGTTGCCCCCGAGCGGAATGGCCACCGCGTCGCGGACCGACGCCCACATCGCGCGGCCCTCGACGATGGCGGCCGTGATCGTCTCGATCCGGTCGTCGGTGATCACGACGTCCGCGGCGTGCCGCGCCGCCGGCGTGGCGTTGCGGCCCAGTGCCATGCCGACATCGGCCAACCGGATGGCCGGTGCGTCGTTCGCCCCGTCACCGGTGACGGCGACGACCCGGCCCGCGGTGCGCAGCACCCGGACGATGCGGGCCTTCTGGGCCGGGGTCACCCTGGCGAACACGGCGATGTTCGGCAGCTGGCGGGCGAGTTCCTCGTCGTCAACGGCGTCCAGTTCCACGCCGGTCATGATCCGATCGCCGTTGACCACGTTGAGTTCCGTCCCGATGGCCTCCGCGGTGCCGGGGTGGTCGCCGGTGATCATGACCACCCGCACGCCCGCCTGCCGCAGCTGCCCGACCGCGTGCACGGCGGTCGGCCGGACCGGATCCGCCAGTGCGAGCAGACCGACCAGGCACAGGCCGCGCACCCGGTCGTCGTCGAGTCCGTCGCTGCCCGATGCGGCGTGTTCGGCAACGGCGAGCACCCGGTACCCGCGGCTGGCCAGCCGCGTCACCTCCTGGCTGAACCGCCGATGGGCCTCGTCGTCGAATGGCCGCATCCCGTCGCCGTCCTCGGGGTGGCGCCAGTGGCCGCACCGTGCGAACACGATCTCCGGCGCACCCTTGACGCTGACGAGCAGTCCCCGCTCGCCGTGCCCCAGGACGGCGTGGAATCCCCGCGCCGGCTCGAACGGCATCGAGTCGACCAGTTCCCAGCCGGCAGCTCCCTCGGTCGTGCCCACCCCGGCGCCGATCGCGCCGTCGACGACCGCGCGGTCGGTGGGATGCGCGAGCGGCCGGTTCTCGTCGGGCGCCGGACTGGCGCGCAGGGCGGCGCCGACCACTCGGCGCAGCGCCGGCGTGAGGTCGTCCGCCGGACGGTCGGCGAACCCGTCGCTGACGCGGTGCAGTCGGATCCGTCCCTCGGTGAGCGTCCCGGTCTTGTCGAAGCACAGCACGTCGACTCGGCCGAGAGCCTCCATTGTGGACGGATTGCGCACGAGGGCGCCGTGCCGCGAGAGCCGACGGGCGGCGGCGAGTTGCGCGACGGTGGCCACGAAGGGCAGTCCCTCCGGCACTGCCGCCACCGCCAGACTCACGGCCCGTCCCAGCGCGTGGGCGATGGGACGGCCACGCAGCACGTCGATGCCCAACAGCGTCACGCCGGCGCCGACGGAGATCGGCAGTGCCAGTCGCACCAGCGAGTTCAGCCTGGTGTGCACGCCACCGGACCGTGGGCCGCCGCCCATCAGGGTGGTCCGGCCGATCTCGGTGTCCGTGCCGACGGCGGTGACGACCGCGACTGCCGAGCCGGCCGCGACAACCGTTCCCTGGTAGAGCATGCAGTGCCGGTCCGCGATCACCCGGGCCGGTGCGACGTCGGAGGTCTTGCCGACCACCTGGGACTCGCCGGTCAGGCTCGACTCGTCGACCTCCAGGTCCCGCGCGACCAGCAGTCGGCAGTCGGCGGGCACGGCGTCACCCGCGTCGAGCTCGACCACGTCGCCCACCACGAGCTGGTCCGCCGACTGCTCCACCCGCTGCTCGCCCCGCCGCAGCCGGGTCCGCATTGCCACGGCTTCGGTCAGCCGGTGCAGCGCGCGGTCGGCCCCCAGTCGCTGGGTGCCGCCCACGAGCGCGTTCAGCCCCAACACTCCCACGATCAGGATCGTGTCGATCCCCGACCCGACGGTCCAGGACAGTCCCGCGCTGCCGGCGAGCACCGGCGTCACCGGGTTGTCCAGCTCCTCCGCGAACGTCTCGACGACACTTCCGTTCCGCTGCACCGCCTCCTGGTCCGGCCGGCCCTGTCGACGCCGCGCGGCCTCCTCGGCGTCGAGCCCGTCGGGTGACGTCCCGAGCCGGTCGAGCACGACATTCGGCGGCATGGCGTGCCACGGGGTGCGAGTCACCGGCACGGGTGCGGGCATGCGCATCGGCCGGGTGCCCCACCACGTGCCGGCGGCCAGCGCCAGCAGCGCCGCGACCTGGACCGGAACCTGAGCACGGAGGGGTGCGCTGCGCGCCGGTCCCAGCACCGAGAGAACACTGCCGGCGGTCGCACCCGCGATGGCCATCTGGGCGCTGCGCCGACTGGCCTTTCGCG
>DATJJB010000495.1:0-6055 GCA_035492655.1 Kutzneria sp.
TCGACCTCGTCGGCCGGCTCCCAGTCGAACTCGCGCATCGCCAGCCGGAACCGGTCGGTCGCGACCAGGGTCAGCTTGCCGCCGTTGAACTCGACCCGGACACCGGTCAGCATCGGCAGCGTGTCGTCCTTGCCGGCCGCGATCGCCACCTGGGCGACCGCCTCGGCGAAGACCTCGCCGGCCAGCGCGCCCGCCCGCTGCGGCATTTCCGGCAGCGCCGGGTAGTCCTCGACCGGCATGGTCGGCAGGCTGAACTTGGCGCTGCCGCACGTGATCGAGACCCGGGCGCCGTCGACGGCGATCTCCACCGGGTGGTTGGGCAGCGCCTTGGTGATGTCGGCCAACAGGCGGCCCGAGACCAGGGTCTTGCCGCCGGCCGCGATCGTCGCCGGGACACCGACCTGGGCCGAGACCTCGTAGTCGAAGCCGGAGACCGTCAACGCGTCGCCGGTGTCGCCCTCGTCCGAGCCGGCGTCCAGCAGGACGCCACCGAGGACCGGGACCGGCGGCCGCGACGGCAGGCTTCGGGCGACCCAGGCCACGGCGTCGGCTAGACCGTCGCGCTCGACGCGGATCTTCATGAGGGCGTCCTTTCCTTCGGCACGACCTTGGTCGTCCCCGTGTCGTCCGGGCTCGGCACACGACCGGGTCCTAGGGGAGCCCAACGGTAGAGCGTGTGGGGCCGCTTCGTCATGTCGGGGCCGGCGGCCGCGAACCGGCGCTGTCCCCAACTTCGGCCACCCCCTGTTTTTCTTCTTTTCATCTCTTCGAAGAGATAACCAGTAACAGCAGTAAGGGTTGTGGATTGTGTGGACAACCGGGGTTTGCGCTGTTCAGGTGATGCGCGGGGGTGTGGGCAAGTACCCCGGGTGACCGGTGGACAACTCGGGCCCCCCGTGGACAACTTCTGGACTGCTCCGAACGGTCCACAGATCGGCCGAGTTGTCCACACCGCCATCCCCAGATGTGGGCTGCTTCGTCCCCAGGTGTTGCACAGGGTGAAAGTGGCCCAGGTCTCCCCGATGTGGGTGACTGTGGACAACTTTTCTGGGATCGGGGGCCGATCAGGCACCCCGGCCCGTCAGAAAAGTTCATCCGGGCAGGGTTGCGGGCGGCCGGGTTTCTGGACCTGGCCGGGCCGACACCGGCGAGCGAGGTCAGAAAGATCACGTCGCCCAGGCCCAGGTCGACGCCTAGATTTGGGCCGCTCGAGGTGCTGGCGGAGAGCTAACCATCGCGCGCCGGCCGCCGGCGAGCCCCGGCCGCGTTTTCTGGCTGGGCCGGCGGTCGCGGCCCAGCTGCGAGCAGAAAAGTCGCCGGCATCCACCCCGTCGAGCTGCCGGATTTCTGACCGGGGTCGGTCGCGCCGGCCAGAGGTCGGTCAGAAACCTCGCCGCCTCCGCCAGCCGCACACCTCTCTGAGCAGTGCGCCTCGACCGGCATGTGCCGACCTTTCTGACTGAGCCCGACGCGCGGCCTGACTCCTCAACCAGAAAGGTTCGCCGCCTCGGCCGGCGGCCGACGCACCACCCGAGCCCGACGGCTGGCGTGGCTCGCCGGTCGAGCCGGCGGCTCGCGCACAGATCAGTAAGGTGCGCCGCCGCTCGTCGGTCCGCCATCTTTCTCACTGGCTTGGGCGACGGCGTCCAGCCGGCAGTGAGAAAGGTCAGCCACTCGCGGCCCTGTCGCCGACGGGTTTCTCACCGGGGGCTGGGTCGGACCGAGGGGGTCGGTCAGAAAGGAAGCCGTGTCGGACGCCAAGGCCCGGACAGCCGCGAGCGGCCCACCGGGATCCGGGGGCCGCTCAGGGGCTGAACGAGAGCGTCAGGCGCGGGCGCGCTGCTTGATGCGGGAGGTCAGCTCCTGCACCTGGTCGTAGATGCGCCGGCGCTCGGCCATCTCCTTGCGGATCTTCTTGTCCGCGTGCATGACGGTGGTGTGGTCGCGGCCGCCGAAGGTCTGCCCGATCTTGGGCAGCGACAGGTCGGTCAGCTCCCGGCACAGGTACATGGAGATCTGCCGGGCCTGGGCCAGCGCCTTGGTCTTGCCCGGGCCGCACAGGTCGTCGAGGCTCACGCCGAAGAACTCGGCGGTCACGGCCATGATCGTCGGCGCGGTGATCTCGGGGGCGTGCGAGTCCGGGATCAGGTCCCGGAGCACGACCTCGGCCAGCTGCACGTCGACCGGCTGCCGGTTCAGCGAGGCGAACGCGGTCACCCGGATCAGCGCGCCCTCCAGCTCCCGGATGTTGCGCTCGATCCGGGCGGCGATGAACTCCAGCACCTCGGCCGGCGCGGCCAGCCGGTCCTGCGCGGCCTTCTTGCGCAGGATGGCGATCCGGGTCTCCAGCTCGGGCGGCTGGATGTCGGTGATCAGGCCCCACTCGAAGCGCGTCCGCAGCCGGTCCTCCAGGGTCTCCAGCCGCTTGGGCGGCCGGTCCGAGGACACCACGATCTGCTTGTTCGCGTTGTGCAGCGTGTTGAAGGTGTGGAAGAACTCCTCCTGCGTGCCTTCCTTGCCCTCCAGGAACTGGATGTCGTCGACGAGCAGCACGTCGATGTCCCGGTAGCGGCGTTGGAAGGCGACCTTGCGGTCGTCCCGCAGTGAGTTGATGAAGTCGTTGGTGAACTCCTCGGTGGACACGTAGCGAACCCGCATCCCCGGGAACAGCCGCTGGGCGTAGTGCCCGACGGCGTGCAGCAGGTGGGTCTTGCCGAGGCCGGACTCGCCCCAGATGAACAAGGGGTTGTAGGCCCGGGCCGGCGCCTCGGCCACGGCCACCGCGGCGGCGTGCGCGAAGCGGTTGGACGCGCCGATGACGAAGGTGTCGAACGTGTACTTCTCGTTCAGCCTGGTCTGCGCGTTGGTCTGGCTCGGCTGCGCGGCCGGCGGCCCGCTGAACGTCGGCCAGATCTCGTGCACGGTGGCCAGCGCCTCGCGCTCCTCGTCCACCTCGTCCTCGGACTCGCCGTCCTCGGACAGGATGATCGCCTGCATCGGCGCGGTCTGCTCGGCAGGAGCGACGGCCGGCGGGCGCGGGGCGGGCGTGGTGATCAGCGGCTGCGGGGTCGGCGCGGGCGGCGGGCCGGGCGTCGCGCGGGGCACCACGGTGTCGACCTTGACGGCCAGCGACACCGGACGGCCGAGCCGGCGGGACAGCGCGGCGGTGATCGGGTCACGCAGCGCCCGCTCGATGGCTTCCTTGGCGAAGTCGCTCGGCGCGCCGAGCAGGACCGTGCCGTCCAACAGCCCGATCGGCCGGGTCACCCGCATCCAGGCGCGCTGCAAGGAGGACAGGGCCCCCGCGGCGAGCAGTTCCTGGACGACCTGGTCCCATACCTGACCGAGGTTGGTCTGGTCGTCGGACACGTCCCTGCTCCCCTCCCCTCGCCTGATTCGCCGACGCCGGGGTCGGCGTGCGAATACGCAGCAGCCCCAGGTCGTCACGTCCGGTGGTGCCGAGGACGCCCGGACCATGTAGTCCACAGGTTGTCCACAGCTGTGCACGAAGGTACGCCGAGACCCACCGGTGCCTCGCACTGGGTCGGTCTGCGGCGAGGTCCGACGGACCGCGCGGACTGTTCGGCGCCACGTGGGGAGCCCCGGGCCCGGCCCGAGGGCGAAACCGCGGAGGAGCACGCTAACAAGGCGTGGCAGCGGCCACAAGACGAACCGACCGGTCACTCCCCCTCCGTGACCCTTGTGTCGCCTGATGGGGTGGCCTGCCTGCCGATTTGAGAACCGGCGCGCGGCTGCGTACTCTCGAATGGTCTCCCGCTGGTAGCGGGCGTCTTCGCGCGCCCGTGCCAATGAGTGCCGGAAGTGACCCGGCGCCCACGACTCTCGTCCGGTGTGGCCGTTGTAATGCGGTGACCGTCCGAGTGCGGCAGGGGACACCACCAGACCTGCTTGCAGTGAGCACCGGGAGACCCAGAAGTGAGCAAGGGTAAGCGCACCTTCCAGCCCAACAACCGTCGTCGCGCCAAGACCCACGGGTTCCGGCTGCGGATGCGTACTCGCGCGGGCCGCGCGATCCTCGCCGCTCGCCGCGGCAAGGGCCGCGCCCGCCTCTCGGCCTGACCCGACGCGCCGTGCTCCCCGCGGCCGCCCGGCTGACCAGTAGCCACGACTTCGGCCTGGTCGTCCGCCGGGGTCGCCGAGCCGGCCGACCCCGGCTCGTCATGCATGCCCTGACGAGCCAGGCGGAGATTGCAGCACCGACGTCGCCCACCCGGACCGAGCCCGCTCGGACCAGGGTGGGCTTCGTCGTGAGCAAGGCCGTCGGCAACTCGGTGGTGCGCCACCGGGTCAGCCGGCGATTGCGTCACCAGATGGCGGAGCGGCTCGGACAGCTGCCGGCCGGCACGGCGGTCGTGGTGCGGGCGCTGGCGCCCGCCGCGGCCGCGACCAGTGTCGAGCTCGGTCGCGACCTGGACGCCGCGCTGCGCCGACTCGGACTGGCCGGCGGTGCCTCATGACCGTCGCCGCGAAGGTTCTGGTGCTGCCGATCCGGGGATACCAGAAGTGGATTTCCCCGCTGTTCCCCCCGAGCTGTCGCTTCTACCCGAGTTGCAGTGCATATGCGGTGGAGGCGTTGACCGTCCATGGCGCGGTGCGTGGCAGCTGGCTGACGATCCGTCGGCTGCTGCGCTGCGGGCCCTGGCATCCTGGAGGCTTGGACCCGGTGCCGCCACGGCAGCCGCGGACCGGAGCCAGTTCCAACACCGCTGCCGAGGAGTAGCTCAGTGCTCGACTTCATCTATTACCCCGTGTCCGGGATCTTGTGGGCATGGCACAAGGTCTTCGGCTTCGTCTTGGGCGACGGGTCCTTCGGCGGTGCGGCCAGCTGGGCGCTCTCGATCGTGTTCCTGGTGTTCACCCTGCGAGTGATCCTGTTCAAGCCGTTCGTCGCGCAGGTCAAGTCCATGCGCAAGATGGCCGAGTTCCAGCCTGAGATCAAGAAGCTGCAGAAGAAGTACGCCAACGACAAGCAGAAGCTCGCGGCGGAGATGCAGAAGCTCCAGTCCGAGCACGGCGTCAACCCGTTGGCCGGCTGTCTGCCGATCCTGCTCCAGGCGCCCGTCTTCATCGGCCTCAACCACGTGCTGCGGTCGTTCAACCGGACCGGGCTGTCCTACGAGCAGAACATCAAGATCCCGAACTACTGGCTGCCCACCGAGGACGTCCAGTCGTTCCTCCAGGCCCGTCTGTTCGGTGCGCCGCTGTCGTCCTACATCGCGATGGCCGACAACGAGCTGAGCCAGTTCGTGCCGCACGTCGGCCGGCTCGACGTCATCCTGGTGTCGATCCCGTTGATGATCGTGGCCAGCATCGCGACCCACCTGACCGCCCGGCACAACGTGGCCCGGCAGACCGCCGCGGTGACCGCGAACCCGCAGACCGCGATGATGAACAAGCTGACCCTGTACTTGTTCCCGCTCGGCGTGCTGGCGTTCGGCGCCTTCCTGCAGATCGGTCTGTTGTTCTACTGGCTGAGCAACAACGCGTGGACGCTCGGGCAGCAGTACTTCGTGTACCACCGGATCGACCGCGAAGAGGCCGAGGCCAAGGCGAAGAAGGTCGAGCAGCGCAACAACCTGGCGCCCAAGCCCGGGCAGAAGCCGATGCAGCAGGTGCGCAAGCCGGCCAAGCCGGGCGAGACCGCGGATGCCGCCGAGACGGCTGCTGACACCGTCGCCGAGGCGAGTGTCGACGAGACGACGTCGAACGGCTCGAGCTCGCCGGCCAACGGCAGTGCCGTGAACGGCAGCGGCGACGCGTCCACCAAGGTGCCCGGCCTGGCGCCGAACCAAGCCCGCAAGAAGCAGAGCCGGAAGCGTCGCTGACGCCTCGCTGTTCTGGAGAGGAGAGAACGTGTCGGAGACGTTGCAGGCGGCCGATGCCGACCAGGAGACGACCGAGGAGCGGTCGTCGGCCAACACCGAGGATCTGCTCGTCCAGGAGGGCGACATCGCCGGTGACTACCTGGAGCAGCTGCTGGACGTGCTCGACTACGACGGCGACATCGACCTGGACGTGGAGGCCGGCCGCGCGA